>CAYZHZ010000004.1:0-42632 GCA_964477625.1 uncultured Salinibacterium sp. | reverse complement strand
GCCAGAAGTCGCGCACGGTGTCGCGGTACTTGCCGTTCCACTCCGTCCACTGCGGCGGGAAGTTGCCGACCTGGTATCCGCCGGGGCCGATGTCCCACGGCTCGGCGATGAGCTTGACCTGGCTGACCACCGGATCCTGCTGCACGAGTTCGAAGAACGCCGCCAGCCGGTCGACCTCGTAGAACTCGCGGGCGAGGGTCGCCGCCAGGTCGAACCGGAAGCCGTCGACGTGCATCTCCAGCACCCAGTACCGCAGCGAGTCCATGATCAGCTGCAGCGTGTGCGGGTTGCCGACGTTCAGGCTGTTGCCGGTGCCGGTGTAGTCGGTGTAGTACCGCTTGTCCTCGTCTTCGAGGCGGTAGTACGCCTGGTTGTCGATGCCCTTCATCGACAGCGTTGGACCGAGGTGGTTGCCCTCCGCGGTGTGGTTGTACACGACGTCGAGGATCACCTCGATGCCGGCCTCGTGTAGGGCGCGCACCATCGACTTGAACTCGTCCACCTGCTGGCCGGCGTCGCCCGCGCTCGAGTAGGCGCCGTGCGGGGCGAAGAAGCCGATCGTGTTGTAGCCCCAGTAGTTGGAGAGCCCCTTCTCCTGCAGGGTCGAGTCGTTCACGAACTGATGCACGGGCATGAGCTCGAGACTCGTGACCCCGATGTTCTTCAAGTGCGCGATGACCGAGGGGTGCGCGAGCGCGCTGTAGGTGCCGCGCTCGTGCTCGGGCACGTCGGGGTGCAGCTTCGTGAGCCCCTTCACGTGCGCCTCGTAGATCACGGTGCGGGTGTACGGGATGCGCGGCTTCGTGTCGCCCGACCAGTCGAAGTCCTCGTCGATCACGACCCCGAGCATCATGTGCGGCGCCGAGTCGTCGTCATTGCGCGAGTCGGGGTCACCGAAGGTGTACCCGAAGAGCGACTGATCCCAGTCGATGTCGCCCGCGATGGCTTTCGCGTATGGATCGAGCAGCAGCTTCGAGGGGTTGGCCCGCAGTCCCTTCTCGGGGGCGTACTCGCCGGTGACGCGGTAACCGTAGCGCTGCCCCGGGCCGACGCCCGGCAGGTAGGTGTGCCACACGTAGGCATCCACCTCGACGAGCTCGACCCGCTGCTCGTTTCCGTCGGCGTCGAACAGACACAGTTCGACCTTCTGCGCCGTCTCGCTGAACAGCGCGAAGTTGGTGCCCGCTCCGTCATAGGTGGAGCCGAGCGGATAGGCGGAGCCGGGCCAGTTTTCGATCACGTTTTACGGTAGCTGGCCCCGCGAATTGACTCGGGGGGTTGACACGCTAGCGTGAGGGGGTGATCTGCGACGACCCCGCTCAGTTGGCTGCCACGGGCCAATCCACATCGCTGGCCTTATTCGTCTTAGCCATCGCGCTCATCGTCATCGGCGCCATCGTCTCCGTACGAGCGCGACGCGGTGCAGGCGTCGCCCTGCTGCTCGTCGCCGTTCTCGCCGGCGTCGGCCTAGGCGGCGGCGCTGCTCCGGCCTCCGCGGCCAACCCCGGATGCAGTTCGAGCTCGGTGGGTGGCACGGTCAGCGGTCTCGCCGGCACGGTGACTATTACCCTCAACGGAACCGAGAATCTCGCCATCACGAGCAATGGGTCGTTCATCTTCAGCACTCCTGTCGTCTCGGGTGCGGGGTATGCCGTCACGGTGACAACGCAACCCGCGACACAGACGTGCACGGTGAACAACGCCACCGGCACCGCTGCGGGCACTCCCATCACCACGGTGCAGGTCGTGTGCACCAGTAACAGCTACACCGTGGGTGGCACGATCTCTGGTCTCGCCGGCTCGGCGATGTTGACGCTTAATGGGAGCGACAATCTCACACTCGCTACCAATGGAGTGCTCACATTCAGCACTCCCGTCGTCTCGGGTGGGAGCTACAGCGTGACGGTTGCGACACAGCCCCTGGGCCAGACCTGCACGGTCATCAATGGCAGCGGCATCGTGGCCGGCACCAATATCACGAACGTCCAGGTCGACTGCGCGTAAGGCTGCGCGCCCGCGCCAGGTAACCCCGCGCTGCTCAGCGCACGACCGCGAGACCGGCCTGTGCGAGCAGGCCGAAGGCGACCGCCCAAATCACGATGCCGACGAGTTGCCAGACGATGACCGCGGTACGCCGTGCGCCAAAGGACACCATCATGCCGGCGGTGATCTGGTTGGGCACGATCATCTGTCCCACGAGTCCGACGCCGGGCACCCCGAATCGGTCGAAGACCCGCCTGACCCGCTGACGTCGACGGGAGGGCTCCGTCGGCTCCGCACCCCCGGCGGCCCGTCGCTCGAGAACCTTCCGACGGCCGGCGTCCGCGGCGAGGATGAACCCCAGCACGGAGAGGGCATTCCCGACGACGGCGGCCACGATAGCGATCGGCGCCGGCACACCGGCGAGCACCCCGATCATCGCGCCGAAGTGCGACTCGATGAACGGGATCGCCGAGATCAGCATGACCGCACCCCACTGCAGCCAGACGGGGAGCGAGCGGGTGAAGTCGATGAGGGCGTCGTGCATGAGATCTCCAATGGTGACAAGCCTGCTTTACACATCGAGGATGCGTGATCGACGCCGACCTGTCAAGTCGGCTTTACAGTGCACCACTCGCTCCCCTACGGTGGACGGGTGCACAGCAAGGTCAAGCAGCTGCGGACCGAGCGAGGCCTGTCCCAGCAGCAACTCGGCGCGGCCGTCGGCGTTTCCCGCCAGACGATCAACGCGATCGAGACGGGTCGATACGACCCCTCCCTCGCCCTTGCCGTGCACCTCGCCCGATACTTCGGGTTCACGGTGGAAGAGGTCTTCGATGTCGACTGAACAAGAACGAGCAGAGCGGGCGGATGCAACTCCACCCCGACGTCGCCTGCCGATGTCGCCCGTGAACGTGGCACTCGTCACCCTCTGCCTCGTCGGCGCGATCGCCTCCTTCGTCTCCCACCAGATGACGATCGGCCTTGCACTGCTCGTCTCGGGGGTGCTCACCGGCGCGGCAGCACTCTTCGCGCGACGCCGAAGCGCCGGCGACCTCGAGCGGGTCAACGCGCTCGAGTACACCGACGAGCGCGACCGCGCCGCCGCGGTGCGGGGTCTCGCCGTCGTCGGGATGGCTGGCCTCATCCTGTCGTTCGCGCAGGTGGTCGTCTACGGAATCCCGCGCGACACCCAACTCGGACCGATCTTCGCCATCGTCACGCTCGGGGTGCTCGGCGCAGTGTGGTTCTTCGCGAATTGGTACTTCGTGCGCAGGGGCTGAATCGTGGTGAGTCAACCCCCCTCCCGCGAGCGCAGGGGGACTTGACTCCCCCTCAGCCCAAACGTAACAATCCTCAGCATGGAACCCAATGTTTCGTGTGATGGGTGCCATCGATGCCTTCGCGACTAACCCCCTGCGGCCTCGTCGAGGTCAATCCAGATGGCGTGATCGTCGACGTCAATGGGGTACTCGCCGACTGGGTGGGTGCTCCCGCCGTTGACCTCGTGGGTCTCGCCCTCGACGCCGTGTTGTCGATCCAGGTTCCGACGCACTCAGACGACGCGCCCCTCTCCGCGACCGCGACGCTTCAGGCCCGCTCGGGAGCACACTTGCCGGTCGCCGTCGGCACCGTGGATGCCCACGCCGCCGGAAACCACGCGATCGCCGTCTTCGACCTGTCTCCCCGCTCGCCTCACGGTCACGCGTTCCGCAGCTCGGGTATGCGGGTCGAGCGTGGTCTGCTGCGCCTGCAGATCCTGCTGGGGGCCTCCGTCGGCTTTGCCGAGGCCCGCACGGAGCAGCAGGTCTCCGAGCTCCTCGTCGACGTCGCGCAGCGTGCGTTTGCCGCGACGAATGCGAGTGTGCATGTGCGACGAGACGAGTACCTCGAGCAGATCGCCGGCACCAATCCGCTCGCCGAGCACTGGCCGGTCGGTTTCCTTCCCCCCGGGGGCACTACTCTGCAGCGCGATGAGGTGCTGCTCGTACGCACCGCGGGAGAGGCACTGTCCCACGTGTCCGATGCGCCCATGGACGAGATCTTCCGCGCGGCGGGCATCCATGCGGCCCTCTCTGCGCCCATCCGCTACAAGACCGACGCACTGGGTGCGCTCATCTGCTACTTCGATCATCCCCGGGAGTTCGACGACGAGGCCGTACCGCTCGCCGAGGCGCTCTGTAATCAGGCGGCGCAGGCGATTGCGCGCGTGCGGTTGGAGGAGAACCTTCGCCGCGAGGCGATGCACGACGTCGTCACCGGACTCCCCGGCAGACGCCTCATCGAAGAGGAAGTCGCGCGCACACTCGTCTCCGCCGATGGGGGTATCTGCGTTGCGTTCATCGACCTCGACGGGTTCAAGAAGGTCAATGATCGACTCGGCCACGCCGCCGGGGACGCGCTGCTCGCCGAGGTCGGACGACGGTTGCAGGCGACCGTGCGCGACACCGACCTCGTCGGTCGGTACGGGGGTGACGAGTTCATTGCGGTGACCTCGATCGAGCACGAAGAGGATGCCCCCGCTCTCGCCCAGCGAATGCTGCGCGCACTCAGCCAACCGTACGCCGGCGTCCCCTCAGACATCAGGGTCAGCGCGAGCATCGGTGTCGCGGTCGCCATGGACACCGTCGACGCGCGATTCGTCTTCGATCGCCTGGTGCGCTCGGCCGACCACGCGATGTACAACGCCAAGGCCGAGGGTGGCGACCGGGTAGAACTCGTTCGCTTCGCGGCCTGACGCCGACCGCGGGAACGTAGCGTACGACGCGAATCGCGTCTCGTGAAGGGGTTTGTATGCCCACAATCTCAGCCCTATCGTCGGGTGAGTGGCTGAGCTGGCAACGGACCTAACGGGCGCCCTCGACCGAGGCGAGATCGAGGCATGGTTTCAGCCGCAACTCGATCTGCATGGCGGCGGGATCGTGGGTGCCGAGGCACTGTGCCGGTGGCACCATCCTGGGCTGGGCATCCTCACCCCCGACACGTTCATCCCGCTCGCCGAAGAGTTGGGCCACATCCACGGGATCGGCCAGTTCATGGCCGAACAATGCTGGGAGGCGATCGACCACTGGCGCCAGCTCGGGCATCAGCTCGACCTGTCGGTGAATGTGTCGCCGCTGCAATTGCAGGACTCTTCATTCACCGACTGGCTTCGCGGTCGAGTCTCGTTCTCGGGCGCGGGCCGGCTCACCATCGAGATCACCGAGTCACTGCCCCTCGAGGATGTTCCGGCGCTCGTGCCCCGACTCGATGAGCTGCGCTCCATGGGTTTCGGCATCGCCATCGACGATTTCGGCGTCGGACAGGCCTCCCTCACCCAACTGCGCCGACTGCACGGAACCGAGCTGAAGATCGACCGCACCCTCATCGTCGACGCCTCCGCGGAGACGACTGAGCGGCTCATCCGGGTTGTCGACTACGCACGATCGACAGGCATCCGCGTGGTCGCGGAGGGTGTCGAGACATACGACCAACTCGCTCGGGTACGCGAGCTCGGGTGCGACCGAGCCCAGGGCTACCTCATCGCGCGACCGATGCCGCGATCAGAGGTGGATGCCCTGCTCGCGAGCTGAGCATCCACACGGCACCCCCGGGGATCCCGGCGGCGCGGGTCACGCGACGTCGATGAGCGCCTTGCCGACGATGTTGTTCTCCACGGCGTCGTGGGCCGCGGCGGTCTGCTCGAGTGGGAAGCGGTGGAGGGGCAGCCCGGCTGTCGCGCCGACGGGGAGTGCATCATCCTTCAGCGCCGCAGCGATGTCGTCGCCTGCAGCCCGCCAGGCCTCGGCGCCCATCGTGTAAATGAGCACCCACTGGTAGCGCAGGTTCAGACGCATGCTCGCGCCGACATCGAAGGTGGGGGATGCCCCGCCGTCGTTCGCGTAGCTCGCGATCGTCGCGCGTTCCTTCACGACCGCGACGTTGAGGGGAGAGTTCGCACCGGCCGCGACCTCGACCACGTGGTCGACGCCCTCGGGCGCGATGGCCCGCACCTGCGCCGCAGCATCCGAGTCGCGGTAGTTGATCGTGTGGTGCGCACCCGCCGCTGCCGCGAGGGAAGCCTTCTCATCGCCGCTCACGGTAGCGATGACCGTGGCACCCGCCCAGCGCGCGAGTTGGATGGCGGCGTGACCGACGGCACCCGCACCACCCGCGACGAGCACGGTCGCGCCGGAGAGCGAGCCGGGCGCCAGCCGATTCGGGATGAGCTCGCCGACCGTGAGCGCGCGATGCGCCGTCACAGCGGGAACGCCGAGGCTCGCCCCCAGATCGAAGTCGGCGTTGTCGGGCAGGGGAAATACGCGCTCGGCGAGGGCAATCGTGTAGTCCTGTGCGGTGCCGCCGAGGGGACGCTGCCAGCCCGAGATTCCCAGCCACACGCGGTCGCCCACGCTGAGCCCCACCACATCGGGTCCGACGGCGTCGACGACGCCCGCGCCATCCTGGTTGGGTACCGTCTCGACCGGCTCGATCTTGACGGTGCTGGCACCCGTGCGCGACTTCCAGTCCGTCGGGTTCACACCAGACACATGGATGCGCACGCGAACCTCGCCCGCAGCGGGCTCAGGCACCTCGCGCTCCACGAGGCTCAGAACGGAGCTATCACCGGGGGTCGTGTAGGTAATCGATCGCATGAGGGAAGCAACCGCGCCGCCGCGCGGGCGATTCCCCCAACCCCCAATACGCCCGGATCGGTAGGTCATACCGCACATCCGTGCTAAACCTGTGCTAACTGGGGTAGACCGATCCGTACACGGACGGTCTTACCCGGAAATAGGCAGGGGGCCCTCGTGGCCAAGCCATTCTCAGGGATTCGTCCCACCGTGATTGTTGCGGCACTGTCCATAGCCGTCTGTGCGGCCGTTCTCCCCACCTCGGCGGCTGGCGCCGCGACGACCATCAACGGCCCCATCGACCTGGGCGCTGCTACTCCGTTCGGCGTTCTGGGCGCCAGCGAAGTCACCAACACCGGGCCATCCGCGATCACCGGGGACGTAGGCGTCAGCCCGGGCACCTCGGTGACCGGGTTCTTGCCACCCGGCACCTTCACGGGCACCCTTCACCAGACCGACCCGGTCGCCAGCCTCGCCCAGGGCAACCTGACGACCGCGATCAACGCCGCTGCGAGCCTCTCGCCGACCACGTCGGGGCTCGCCAACCTCACCGGTCTGTCCCTGACACCGGGGGTGTATTCGGGCGGGGCGTTGGAGCTCGACAGCGGCGGAATACTCACGCTCGCCGGCACAGCGACTTCGGTGTGGGTATTCCAGGCGGCCAGCACACTCACGATCGGCTCGGCGAGCCAGATCGTTCTGAGCGGCACGGCATCCGCCTGCAACGTCTTCTGGCAGATCGGCAGCTCGGCGACCCTCGGAACCGGTGCCGCATTCGTCGGCACCGTTATGGCGAACGTGTCGATCACCGCAACCACGGGTGCGAGCGTCATCGGACGCCTTCTCGCCAGCACCGCGGCAGTCACACTCGACACCAACACCGTCACGGTGCCGACCGGGTGCAACCCACCCGGAACGATCGCCGTCACCGACAGCCCCGACATCACGACGGGCACCCCGCCCGACGGCACCGTGGGCACGCCGTATGCGTTCACCGTCGCCGCGACCGGGATACCCACATCGACCTACACCGTCACATCCGGCGCGCTGCCCCAGGGCCTCACACTCGCGACCGGCTCCGGGGTGATCTCAGGAACCCCGACCACCGGCGGTTCGTACACCTTCACCATCACTGCCAGCAACGGTCAGACTCCGGATGCTTCCCAAATCGTCACGCTGACCGTCGCTGCGACACCCGCCCTCACCGAACTGGCGCCCACAGGCTCGACCCCGGCCGCGGCACTATTCGCGGTGCCGTTGCTGCTGGCCGGCGTGCTCCTGGTCGTCCGACGTCATGCTGTCACCACACGTCGTCCCCGCGTAGTGCCACGTCCGAGCCACCGTCGATGAAGATGACCTGACCGCAGAGGTGCGCGTTCTCCGCGCTCGTGACCCACGCGAGCAGATACGCAGCGTCGCGCGGCTGGAAGATGCCGTTGAGCGGCATGGGGACCGTATCGAGAATCGCCGTGCGGGCCTGCTCGGTGGCGGTGAACTGGGCGGTCATGGGTGTCTCGACGACGCCCGGCGCCACGGCGTTCAGCGGAATGTGAGCGCCCGCCCACGCTTCTGTTGGCGCAGTGCGGCGGATCCACCGGGCCAATGCCCGCTTGGTGGTGCCGTAAATCGCGCCGGCCGTATCTGGTGACTCGGCGAGCGTCTGCGCCCGTGCGAGGGCCGCGCCTTCATCACCCGCAAGCATCGCGTCGAGCAAGACCTGATCTGGCGGGAAGAGCAGTGCCATGGATGCCGTGGCGACCGCTCTCGGTGCTGGCGAGTTCTGCAGCAGCGGCCGCAGCCCCTCGAGCGTCGCGACGGCGCCGAAATAGTTCACGGCAACCGTCGCGGGCGTGCCGGTAGCGAGGCCCGCGTTGGCGATGATGGCGTCGATGTGTCCACCCGACAACTCAGTCACCTGAGCAACAAGTTCGGCGCGGCCCGAAGCGGTTCCCAGGTCGACGTCGATGTCGGCCCCGTGCAGGTCGACCCCGATCACCCGGTGCCCCCGCTCGAGCAGTAGGTCGGCGGTCTCTTTCCCGATGCCGCTCGCGGCTCCGGTGACGACGTACGTTCTGGCGTGCTCGCTCATGCAGTTCTCCTCTGGCTAGATGCTGGTCGCCGGGATCACGGTCCAACTGGATCGTGTCCGTGAAGAGCATGTCGTTCTTCGGTCGAGGGCGGGAGAGTCGAAGGTCCCGAGCTGTGCTCGGAGCACGTTCCGAGAGGGGCGCCGCGATCTCTGGGCTATTCCTCAGCCGTCGTTCACCAGTTCTTCCTATGCTGTGAGCAGCAAGGGGAGTACTCCGACACGGTCGGCTCGTCATTACGGATGCGCGGTGCATCCCGGGTCACCGGTTCTCGTTCGCGGGGGTGGAGAAGACCTTGGCGTCACGCTAGCGCCAAGATTGGAACCCCTCAGTGAACGTATCCCCGCTCATCTGGACCATCACGATCGCCGTTACGATCGCGTTCTTCGTCTTTGAGTTCTTCGCCCATGTGCGAACCCCGCACGAACCCTCGATCCGGGAGTCCGCCTGGTGGTCGGCCTTCTACATTGGCCTGGCCCTGTTGTTCGGCGTCGGTATCGGGGTTGTCTCCGGCTGGACCTTCGGGGGCGAGTATTTCGCGGGATACCTGACCGAAAAGGCCCTGTCGGTCGATAACCTCTTCGTGTTCCTGCTCGTCATGTCTGCATTCGCGGTGCCGCGGGCGTATCAACAGAAGGTCCTGCTGATCGGGATTGCCATCGCCTTGGTCATGCGGGGCATCTTCATCGCGGTCGGCGCTACCCTCATCGCGAACTTCTCCTGGATCTTCTACCTCTTCGGCGCCCTGCTTCTGCTGCTGGCGTACCGTCAGGCCTTCACACATGGCGAGTCCGACCCCGCCAACGGTCGCTTCATGCGGTTCATCAGGCGTCACCTCCCGGTGACCGACGACTATCACGGCGAAAGACTCACAGTCGTCAAGAACGGCCGGCGGTACGTCACCCCCATGCTGCTCGTTCTCTTCACGATCGGTTTTGTCGACCTGATCTTCGCGGTCGACTCCATCCCGGCGATCTTCGGCCTCACCGAGGAGGCGTACATCGTGTTCACCGCCAATGCTTTCGCCCTCATGGGCCTGCGGCAGTTGTTCTTCCTCATCGGGGGGCTGCTCCAGCGACTCGTCTTCCTGGCCCAGGGACTCGCGGTGATCCTCGCGTTCATCGGCGTCAAACTCGTGCTGCACGCACTCAAGGTCAATGAAGTGCCCTTCATCAACGGCGGCGAGCCCGTTCCCTGGGCCTTCGACGTGCCGATCTGGTTCTCACTCCTCTTCATCGGCACCACCATTGCGGTGGCAACCGTCGCAAGTCTCGTTACAACGAGAGGTGGCTCAGTTGACGCTCGCCGCGATCCTTGAGCGTGCGGGGCTGTTTCGCGGTGCGCCCGGAGGGATTTGACGCCCCACCGAGCCGCATCAACAGTGCGACGAAGTTGAGCGCATCATCCAGTGAGCCGTCGCGCACTACGGCTGACTGCGCGGAGGGGACCCCCGGCCGTCAAGGTGCCACCCGGTCGCATGCACGAAGAAGCCCCCGCCATGAATGACGGGGGCTTCTTCGTTGGTGCGCCCGGAGGGATTTGAACTCTCCGCAGGCACCTGGAAACGCCTTAGCTATTCTTGGAATCCCCGAAACTTAGCGGCAGATGGACCCCGTTGCGTCTCATACGACCTCACTCAGTCACGGACGTTTGTAGGGTTTTCGTAGGGGTTTCCCGGCGCGACTGCCTAGTCCCGAACCTCCCCCCGCCACAACGTCACCCCCGGCAAAGCGCAGGAATCGAAGCCACACCTTGCGACTCGCGGCCGCTAGGTAAGCGCTCGTGGTCGTCGCGCGGCCCGCACTCCGTTCAGGATGACCACGACCTCCGCGATCTCGTGAACGAGCACCACGCCGGCAAGCCCGAGCACGCCGAAAAGTGCAAGCGGGAAGAGCGCAACGATAATCCCGAGTGACAGCACGATATTGCCAGTCATGATGCGTCGGCCTTTTCGCGCGTGGAGCAGCGCGACGGGAATCAAGCGAAGGTCCTTTCCGGTGAAGGCTACGGACGCTGATTCGATTGCCGCGTCGGACCCAGTCAGACCCATAGCGATGCCCACATCTGCGGCGGCGAGGGCGGGCGCATCGTTTATTCCGTCGCCAATCATCGCGGTACGGTGCGATGCGCTGAACTTCTCGATAGCTGCCGCTTTATCGGCCGGGAGTAGTTCTGCGCGCACCTCGCTTATTCCGACCTGACTTGCGAGTGCGGCTGCAGTCCGAGAGTTATCGCCGGTGAGCATCACCGTCTGGATGCCCGCGGCTGTCAGCTCGCGAACGGTTTCGGCGGCTTCAGGCTTAAGTTCGTCTCTGATGCCGATTGCACCGATCGCATTTCCTTCAAGCTCGAGAAGAACCACGGTCATGCCTTGCTCCTCTAGCGCGGCAGTGGCAGATGAGAGCTGCCCCGCCCTCACCCACCGCGGACTGCCGAGACGCACGTTCCGACCGTCCGACGTACCCAATAATCCGTTGCCTGGAACTTCGGTGACGTCAGCCACATCGGCGACCGTGCTCGCGGCGTTGAGCACGGCTTCAGCAAGTGGGTGGGTGCTGTGGCGCTCGAGGCCCGCGGCGATGCTCAGGACTGTGTCGCGATTGAATCCCTCGATCGTCTCCACTGCCACGACCTCGGGCTTACCGACCGTCAGTGTTCCCGTCTTGTCGAAGGCAACGAGCTTGATCGTTCCAAGTTGCTCAAACGCCTCGCCAGACTTTATAACAACGCCGAATTTGCTTGCTGACCCGATCGCAGAGATTACTGTTACGGGGACCGCGATCGCGAGAGCGCAGGGGGACGCTGCGACCAAGACGACGAGGGCGCGTTCAATCCACGTGGTCGGATCGCCGATGATGAATCCGAACGCTGCGACGAGCGCGGCAAGCACGAGGACTGCCGGCACAAGTGGTCGAGCGATGCGGTCTGCAAGCCGCGCGCGTTCACCCTTGCGCGCATTGGCCTGCTCGACAAGTTCAACGATCTTGGTCAGTGAGTTGTCTGTTCCGTCGGCAGTTGCCTCGATCTGGAGGGCACCACCCCCGTTGATCGCACCGGCCGGAACAGCGTCGCCAGGACCCACTTCCACGGGAATTGATTCCCCGGTAATTGCGGACGCGTCGATGCTGCTGCGACCTGAGACGACAACACCGTCCGTAGCGATCCGCTCGCCCGCCTTAACAATGAGTATGTCGAGCTCGCGAATGTCGCGGGCGGGAACTTCGACTTCACCCGATAACTTCGAGATCACAGCGGTGTCAGGGATGAGCGACAGCAGTGCACGAAGGCCGGTGCGTGCCTTGTCCATGGCCCGGTCTTCCAGCGCTTCCGCGATTGAGAAGAGGAACGCGAGAGCCGCTGCCTCGCCCACGCGTCCCAGCAGCACTGCACCGATCGCCGCGATCGTCATGAGCAGACCGACGCCGAGCTTGCCCCGGAGGAGGCGCTTGAGTGCGTTAGGAGCAAAAGTTGCTGCGCCAGCTGCGAGGCTCGCCGCCTGGACTACTGTGGCAGCCACCTCGACTCCAGCCCATTCGAGCGCGTAGCCCGCGGCGAGGAGCACTCCCGCACCGATGGGCAGGAGGAGGTGATGATCGCGCCACCAGGGCTTAGCGTCTTCGACCTTGTCGTGTTCGTGGTCGTTCTCCGTGGACTCTGCGTGCTCTCGGCTCGCCCCCGACTTGAGCTCAGGCCGACGAGTGAGTGTCAGCCGCTCAGGCTCGTGACCGTCCTCGGGTGCGCAGCATTCCCGGCTCACGCGTCGACTCCGCAGCAAAGAGGAACATCACAGTGTTCGTCGGTGCATGCGACGCCGTCGTCGACGGCCAGCACGACATCGACGAGAGCGGTCAAAGCTTTGGTGAGGTGTGGATCGGCGATCTCGTATCGGGTTTGTCGACCCTCCGGCGCCGCCGCAACAATTCCGCATCCGCGGAGGCATGCGAGGTGGTTGGACACGTTTGACCTCGTCAGGTTGAGGTCGCGGGCAAGCTGCGCTGGGTAGCCAGGCTCGGCAAGCAGATGAACGAGTATCCGCGAGCGGGTCGGATCCGCCATGGCCCGGCCGAGACGATTGAGCACATCTGTACGTGAAGCAATAGTCAGCATGCACTGACTATACAGTGCACGCTGACTATTTGTGTGCTCAGATTGGAGTGACGAAAGAACCGATTAGGCCTTGCATTGACAGGATCCAGGCTCCCCAGATTCCCAGTGTCATGAGAATTCCGAGCACAACGAGCACGCCACCACCGATCAGATTGATGGCGCGGATGTGCCGCCTTACGACCCCGATCGCCTTCGTCGCCCAGGTTCCCCCGAGTGCGATGAGAAGGAATGGGATCCCGATTCCGAGACAGTACGCGAACCCCAGGACAGCGCCTCTTGTCGCATCTCCTCCTGTCAGGCTCAAAGCAACTACCGCGCTCAAAGTGGGACCGATGCAGGGTGTCCATCCGAGCCCGAAGACGACACCCAGAACGGGTGCGCCCCCGAGACCAGCCGCAGGTAGCCATTTCGGTTTGATCGTCCGCTGGAGGAAGGTGAACTGTCCGACGAGTGCTAGTCCCATCGCGATCACAACTAGTCCCAGAATCCGGACTATTGTGTCCTGCCATTGAGTCAACCAAGCACCAATGGCCCCAAACGCGGCGCCGTAGGTTACGAAGACCACCGAGAACCCAAGGATGAACAGAAGCACACCTATGACGACACGTCTGCGCGATGTCGCGCTTGAACCATCCGCGAGCCCTGATACGTACCCGATGTAACCCGGTACTAGGGGCAGGACGCATGGTGACACGAATGAGACCAACCCAGCGAGCATTGCCATGGGAATTGCGAGCACAAGCGCTCCTGAAAATACCGTGCTCGCGAACCACTCCCCAAGGTTCTCCATCAGCGTTCAGGCTCGGCAAGAGCCGTCTTGATCAACTCGTCGAGGATGGATTTATCGATGAGTCCGACAATGCGTGATGCCGGTCGGCCCGCCCTATCTAAAACGAGCGTTGTTGGAACCGCAGACGGTGACGCGATGCCCGAGAATGCCAGCACGACCGACGAGTCCCGATCGACTATCGATGGGTAGGTGACACCGAAGGTCTCGGCGAACGCGCGCGAGGTTTCGGCGTCGTCGCGGACGTTTACACCAACGAACTCAACTCCATCCGATGAGTACTTTTGGTACAACTCTTCGAGCCACGGGGCTTCCAGGCGGCATGGCGGACATGTCGCATACCAGAAGTTCACCACCACCACACTCCCGGACAGGTCGACGCTCGTGAGCTCCCCTCCGGTATCGGTGGCGCCGCTGAAGACGATCGGCTCTCCTCGAGACCCTTCTGGAAACTCGGTGATCGTGCCGTCGCCGGAGACATAGTTCTGCTGAGGGTCTCCAGAGGGAGCTCCTGTGGAGCACGCCGCCAAGGTCGTTGCCACCACAACGACCAGGGCGGCGAATGCGCGTCTTTCCACTACTTGGAGCCCGGCTCGAGCGCGTCAACGATTGACTGGCGGATGTCGCCAATCGAGGTGAGCTGGACTGGCTTGTCGTTCACAAATAGTGAGGGAGTTCCCGATACCCCGAGCGCGATACCCGCATTGAGGTCGGCCTCCACTCGTTCGAGCGTCGTCGGATCGGCAATGTCTGCGTCGTACTGGACCATGTCGAGTCCCAGTGATTGCGCGTACTCCCTAAACAGTGGAGCCATCGATACCTGCTGTTCGCCCCACTCAGCTTGCGTTTCGAACATGCGCTGATACATCTCAATCAGCTTTCCTTGCCTACTCGCAGCTTCCACCGCGACAGCGGCGGTCTTCGAATTGAGGTGCCCGGGTAGCGGGAAGTACCGAATGATGAACGTGACTCGGTCCCCGAACTCTTCTCTGGCCTGCTCGATATACGGATACGCGGCGCCGCAAGCCTCGCATTCGAAGTCAAGGAACTCGACGAATACTGCTTCGCTATTCTCGGGATTCGTGATGCGATGACTTTCGGGAGAGACGGTCGAGGCATATCCACTTGCCTCGTCGATAACAACTTCTGGGATCGATTGACGCATGATCGTCGCCGACACAATGACCCACACGAGCGCGGCGAGCAGCAGGCCGCCGGTCACCGACAGCATCAGGATTGTATTTTTCTTCATTTTTCAACTCCAAGCATTTAGAAGGATGCCCGCGCAGAATGCGCGACTATTAGCGGGCCGGAGGCCCGCGGGTGTGGCAGCTCGCTTCTAAGTCCTGCTAACGGAGAGAAGAATCAAAGTTGGTCTGGGTCGGGTCTGTGGGCGCAACGGCAGGGTGTATTTGGTCCCGACAGGAGTTACAGGGTTCGCGCGTTCAGCTCGCTTAATCGCGAGTAGCTTGCGAGAAAAGATCGCAAGCACAGCACAGCACGCGATAGCAATCACGCCGCCCATCCCGATCTCACCCGCTGGAGCATGCTGCATGGCGGCCTCCGCTGCGACAGCGGTGTCGGTGGCGGGAGATGAAGGATCGGTCCCCGTGTGGGCGATCAGGGCTGCGCTCGTCAGAGCGATCATCGCGATCACCAGCAACAGTCGGCGCACGATGGTGCGCTTTCGATCCGCTGACGTCTCGATCATGCGGACATGGTAGCGATGCAAGTTGTGGGATCTCTCCGTCGAACTCTCAGCTTCTCGCGTTACTTTCCCGTTACCTGAACGAAGGAATCCGAAATGAAGTGTCCCGTCGACGAATCAATGCTTGTCATGTCCGAGCGCAACGGAATCGAAATAGACTTCTGCCCGCAATGCCGAGGAGTGTGGCTCGACCGCGGCGAACTTGACAAGATCGTCGAACGGGCCGCCGAGAATCAGCCCCGAGTAGCACAGCGCGGTGGGTCACAATACGGTGACTACGATCGCGGCGGCCACGGCAGTGGGTATTCCGATGGCCACCACAATCGCAAACGCAAAGGTGGCTGGCTCGGCGAATTGTTCGACTAGGAGCCATGCCGCGATCGTGCTTGCCGGCGTACAAGAGCAGCGACGATCCAGACAGCGAGGGCGGCAATTGTGAGTACATCTGCAATGTTTATCGCGGGCATCGGCGCTATCGTGATGAAGCCTATTCGTGGCCCCGGTAGCGGGCCCTCTGTCCGCGTAGCACGATCAATGATGTTCGCCCATCCGGCGGCTGCCAAAACCCCCATGGACAAGGTACTTACATAGTCGGTGCCCCGGAAGACCCTGGTTACCACCCACAAAGTTAGCCCGACTAGCAGGGCAATCGTCACTGTGATCATCGCGGGGATCCAAGCTCCGGTAAACCAACGAATTCCGATGACCGCACGGCTCCAAGCTTCACCCCCGGAATGAGCTCCAGCTCAGTGCCGGCTAGCGAATCCAGGGCCCACTGCTTGGAGTCACCGTCAGCATGGAAGACTCCAATTGCAATGGTCCCGAGCAGTACGGCAAGCAAACCTCTGGAAGCGGGACGACCGGACGAACCAGTGAGAGATGTCATCCCAGCGTGATCCCTTGATTTCGCATGAAGACCTCGGCGTCGGTTGCCTCCCCGTTTATTCGAACCTCAAAATGCGAATGGCATCCAGTTGATGCACCAGTGGTACCGACAAGCGCAATGTTGGTCGCAACGTCGACGTATTGGCCGTAGGAAACGAGAATTCCCCCGGGCTGAATATGCGCGTAGGCCGTCGCAATCCCATTCCCATGGTCGATGAGGACGAAGTTGCCGTACGACCCGTTCCAGCCCGCGTAGACGACTGTCCCGCTCGTCGCGGCATACAACGGGCGCCCACAACCAGCGGCGATATCCGTACCTCGGTGATAGCTTGAAGCGCCCGCGGTGGGGGAGATGCGCCAGCCAAAGGAGTCAGAAATCCACCCCGTTACTGGCTTGGCCCACCCGCTGAGACTAATCTCGCCTGCCGCTAAGCTCGCGCCGCTCCCAATGCGTGCTTTCACGCCCGCGAGATAGTCTGCCTCGGTTGCCTCACGATTCTCCTTGAGCACGACGAGTTGTTGCTCGAGCCGGGCTTGGTTCGCTTCCTGCTCGGTGAGTGCGGCGGCGGCGGCATTCGCAGCGGCCTGCGCTTCGAGGAAGAGCTTCTCAGCTTCAATTCGAAGCACATCGAGTTCTGCCTTTGCTACGTCGGCCTGATCCGTGAGCGACTGTGCGGTGTTGCGATCCTGCAACGCGCTCTCGTAGACCGTGTTTGCCTGCTCCGACACTTTGCGGGTGAGGCCCAGGTTGTAGAGAAGTTCACCAGGGTCTGATCGCGTTGTGAGAAGGTTTGCAAGTAAGTCCGTGGTCCCGGCGCCACGAGCAAGTTGCGCCGCCATCTGGCCGGCTCGTCGCTGAGATGACTCGGCCACTTCCAGGGCTGCATCTGCCTGAGCCTGAAGGTTTCTCGAGCGGAGGGCAGCCTCTTGGTACAGCGAGTCCGCTTGCTCCCAGAGTGCCCCCTTCTCTATCGAGATCGCGGCCGTCCGTTCGGCCTCGGCCTTCAAGCCAGCGAGGAGGGACTCAATTTGCGCGACCGCGTTCCGAGCGGCCGCTTCATTTTGCCTGGCCTCGGCGACGTCCGACCAAGTGGGATAGTCGACCGCGACGACCCGGGTTACCGGAACCAGCACGATGGTTGTTGTGACGACCACAATCGATGTGACGATGGCGAGCGCACGGAAGAAGTACGGCTGAGATTCGCGAGGACTAGGCCTTCTGACAAGCATGTTCATGGTGAAATTTCCTCTCTCGTGCATCACTTGAGCCGGTCATTCATGCGCTTGAATGTGAGGTAAGCGGCAATCCCGATGCACACCAGCACAGCGATTGTTGCGACGAAATACAGCGTCAAGGGCGGTCCTCTCTTCTTCGAGGTCGAGCCTCGGATAGCGATTTCAGATAGTCGTTGTATGCATCCAGATCGGGCGTTCCTTCACGGTCCGCGCGATCGTCGTCCGCGCGTGACCGGGCTGTATCCGCTCGGTACCACGCGTGGAAGAGGATCAAAACGAGCACGAGGTTCGGGAACTCCCCGTACGACCAGGCCAGTGCGCCCGCGATCTGTTGGTCGGCGACCGGGTCCACTCCCCAGGCCATCGGTGGGTCCGCAAATGCCTTCACTAGAGGGGTGGCGGCGATCATGATGATGACCCCGAAGAAGGCGTGCAGCGCCATTTCCCCGAACAGATCGAGAATGCGTCCCACGTATGTTTGGCGTCGCGGGAGCGGATCGACCGCAAGTACGGGAACGGCAAACAGTACTCCGGCGACCAAGAAGAGGACTTCGAGGGAGACATGGCCGAACTCGCTCGCCAGAAACACATCTGCGATCCCGCCCAAGTACAGGCCATAGAAACTGAAGAGAAACAGCGGAAGAGAGAAGCCGGGATGAATGAGGACGCGCGCCACGCGCGAGCGAAGGAGTAGAAGGGCGATTCGAAGCACCCACTGGCCACCGAAGCGATGAGGTGTCGAACGAAGAAGCAGAGTGCCCGGGGCACCCAGCACGAGAAAGACAGGCACGATCATCATGAGAGTGAGTTGCTGAAACATGAAGACTGAGAACATCCCGTACCCGTAGCCTTCGAGCCCCGTCGCCGTTACCGCAAGAATGATTAAGCAGCCGCAGAGAAAGAGAATTGTGCGGCCGACCGACCACCTCCTTTGAGCAATCCAGAGCCGCAGGGCTCCCGCAGAGTAGACGACAGCGAGCACTACCGCGACGGCAGGAAGGACAATCGGGGCTGCCGGAGCGAAGGCGCTGAATGATGACAGGTCAGGCGGGGTGTCTGGCGCCCAGTCAGGAATGAACACTGCAATCACGGCTCACCGCATTCGTAGGTCACGAGACCAACCTCATGAGTCCCCGGTCCGAGTTCGGCGCAGGGCCCGATCTGTCCCGAGAAGAAAGATGCGATAAACCACATCGCTGCGATGAACACCATCGAGCTAAGAGCGCCGACGATGACTCCCGCAATCGCCGCTGGTTCGCTCCCGCCGCGCCTCCTCGACCGAAAGAGCGCGATCACGCAAATGACGAGGCCGACAGGGCCGAGAAAGAATGAAAAGAGAAGGCCAATAGTGGCGAGACTCTTGGTTCGTGTCTCGGTGACTTGAGCGTCAGACATTGAGGACTGCCTCTAGCGCCGCTCGTATGTCCTGAATTGAGGTAAGGACTAGCCGAACGTCGTTGATATAGATCGCCGGTGTGGCGTCCACCCCCATCGCGCGACCTTCTTCGAGATCCAACAGCACGCGCGCCCGAACGTCGGGTGAGTCGACATCTTGGCCGTACTGCGCCAGGTCCAAACCGAGCTCGTACGCATAGACGCGGAAGGCTTCAGCTTGGGATACCTGCTGGCCTCCCCATTCGTCTTGAGTTGTGAATAGCTGAACGTACATGTCCTCCAACCGCCCCTGGCGAGCGGCGGCCTCGAGCGCCACCGCGGCGTTCTCGGAGTTGTAGTAGGACGCGATCGGGAAGTAGCGAAATATGAAGGTGACGCGATCGCCATAGTCGGACCTCAGCGCCTCGATCTCGGTGAATGCAGCTGAACACGCCTTGCATTCGAGGTCCATGAACGCGACCATCGTTGCCTCGGGCGAATCCGACGTCGAAAGCCGATGGCTCGCCTCCGTGAAGGCTTTAGGTAGCCCTTCTCCCGGATTCTGCTCCGACGCCAACTGGGCGCGGAACTGGTTTGCGAGAATCAGCACACCGCCGATCATCAGTGCGAGTACGACGGCGTACGCAAGAACACCCTTTTTATTGATCCTGTAAGCCATTTCTTTCCTTGGTCAGCATTGGACACTCGCGCCGACGCGCGCTGAAGTTACCTGCTCGTCCTACGCGAACAGGGCGATCTCCAGAGTGTCTAAATGCGACTAATGGAAAGGAGGGTGAGGGAAGGCGTGCGGGGTCGCGCTGCTTGCACTCCCAGCTCTGTCGGACATTCCGACGTCAGCTGACTTAGGGCGATAGTCCGGCGAGCAATCCATTTGCGCGCAACCCACAGCATCCCAAGGACGCAGCCCAAGGCCAGCGCTACACAACCGACCGCGATCAACGAAATCGCTCCGGTCATTTCTCCCGCGCTCGAAGGACTGGCGTCATGGGTCACTCCCTCGAGGGCTAGCGACTCCACGACCGCCGCCGAGGGCGCGGACGAATCAAGGTGATGCGCCGAGGCAACACCGAGTACGGCGATGAGGATCGCAATGACAATCCCAATGGCGCGGCGAATCGCGGCGGGCTGTAGGGCGCCACCTGAGTCGATTGCCGCAGTCATCACACCATCCATGCTAAGTACACGTAGGAGATTCACACGGAGCCGCGCTGAACTGCCTCGAGCTACTTTGCGCTACGTCGAGTTGCGTTCGCACGACTCGACATGGAACCGCGACTCGTTCTCGGCGGGGTGCATGATCACGACGTGCCCCACGTGCTGCAATGCGATGTCTAGCAGTAGGCGGACGTGCGAATCCGCAAGCGCGTAGTACGCATGCCGACCCTCCCGGTGCACGTCCACGACGCGGTGCGCCCGAAGCAATCGCAAGGCGTGTGACGTTGCAGACTCACTGAGCTCCACCACAGACGCAATATCACGAACTGCCATAGGGCCGTTGAGGAGCGCAATGAGAATAGAGACTCGGGAAGGCTCCCCGAGTAGGTGGAACACGTCAGCGAGATCAGCTACCGAGGCTGCGGGAGGCATCGAGTCGCGCACTCGATCAACGTGACCAGCATTCGCTAGCCGCTCGACGCGCTGCACGGCCATTGGATCAGCCCCGTTCTCTATCTGTGACACGACAGACAGGCTAGCGGTCGTCGTCACACCGCACCGGAAGTCTCTCTGAACTCGCGGGGTTCACACTGAATGGTGGCGTGTTCGATCTTGTACTTTTCACGGAGCACTTCCAGAACTGCGTCGAGAACCTCTCCGTAGTCCGCACCCTGGGCAAGAACTACATGTCCGCTCGCGCTTTCCATGCCCGATGTGATCGTCCACACATGAAGGTCATGAACGTCCTGAACGCCCGCAATGGTCATCAACTCTTCGCGAACCTGGTCCACATCAATTTCTTTCGGTGCAACTTCAAGGAGGATCCGCAGCGCTTGCCGCGATAGCTGGAATGTGCGCGGCAAGATAAACAGTCCAATGCCGACCCCGATAATAGGGTCGGCGTATGGCCACCCAGTCGTGAAGAGAATGATCGCAGCGACGATCACACCGATTGAGCCAAGCAGGTCACCCAAAACCTCTAGGTAGGCACCCTTGAGATTCAGGCTTTCCTTCGACCCCGCCATAAGCAGGCGAAAGCTGATCAGGTTGATTACGAGTCCGATGCTGGCAACAACGAGCAACGGCAGTCCGGGAACATCGGGTGGTTCGGAGAGTCGACGGATCGCTTCAAATATCACGTAGCCAGCGACACCGAATAGCAGCACGCCGTTGGCCAGGGCGGCAAGCACCTCGAGGCGATAGAAACCGAAAGTGCGCTGCGAGGTGGCGGGCCGCCTAGCAAGCATGATCGCCGCGAGCGCCATTCCGATCCCGAGGACATCCGTTCCCATGTGCGCAGCGTCGGAGATCAACGCCAATGAGTTGATCGCAAAACCTGTGATGAACTCAACGACCATGAACGTCGCAGTCAATGTGAAGGCTATTACAAGGGGGCGTATGTGCTTTGCCCCGGCAGAAGACAACGTCGTGTGTGCGTGCCCATCACCCATGCCAACTCCAATTGCAACGACTGTTCATATGAACAGGTTCTCACATAACTTGAAATTAGTCGATGCGATCGATGGACGAGGTCACTTTCACGGCAAGCCGATCAACCTCCGGTCCGAGTCCTCCATCGTCGCCACGAGATAGACCTGCGATCTCGAATCCACCTGCGGTAGGACGAACCCAAATCCTCCGCCGGGGCACAAATAGCGCGCAAAGCAGCCCGGCAACCGCCGCTGCAACTGCGATAAATACGGGTGTTTTGGTCGGATCAAATGCAACATCGAAGGAGGCGAACCGACGCACGTCCACGAATTCAATGGACCCCATCCCGTCCGGAAGGGTGGCCGTCTCACCCGGTGTCAGCTCGATCGAGTCAACCCCCGTGTCACCTCCAGTCAGTTGCGTCATGCTTGAGGTATCCAAGGCGTATACAGATCTTGGAGTGCCTGTATCGATACCGAGATCACCCACGAAGACGTTAAGCGTCAGTACTGGATTTTGGACATCTGGGTATACAGATGTGAGTGCGCCGCTCTCGAGCATTGCACCGGTTGGGTAGAAGAATCCGAGCAATCCGACTTGCTGGCCAAGGCCATCGGGAAGCTTGAGGACACCCAGGCTTGTCAGGTTAGAGTCCTGCGGCAGGAAAGCCTTGGCGTCTGCGTACACAATTGCCCCAGATGCATTACGAACGATGATCTCTGGCGCGTACCCATTTCCCAGCAAGTAGATCTCGGAACCCGAAACGTTCAGCGGCTCATTCACGCGGACGAGCGCGCTGCGATCTGCCACATCTTGACTTCCGCTGACAACACGAACATCGGCTCGATAGTCGGTGATGAATCCGAGCGTAGACGAGTCGTTCTCGACGTATTCGACATCAAAGTTCGTGAGCGTCAATGCGAAGGGTGAGAGTTGGGAGTCCGAGAAGAAAACGCCGCTTCGAAACGAGTCGTACGACGACCGACCGTTTACGAATGACTGGCCCTCTATTACGACTCGCTGACCAGCGTACGAGAACCCGCCTCCTGCTGCGATCGCCACGAGAACTAGCACTAGCGCGCCGTGAAACACCAAGTTGCCGGTCTCCTTGATGTAGCCACGTTCCGCTGACACGGACTGCCCACGGCCATCCGTGTACGTGGCAACGCGATATCCGGCCGACCGTAGGACCTTCACCGCACGATCGGCAATAGCCGTCTGGGTCACGGGCGGATCGCTACTGATGACCCGGAATGTAGGGAAACGCGCCAACCGCGATGGCGTGCGGGGTGGTGGCTGACGGAGCGCGCGGACGTGGAAGCGCATCCGCTGTATCAAGCAACCCATGAGCGAGAGAAACAGGAGTATGTACACCGCCGAGAACCATGGGGAGGTATAAACCTCGAATAGGCCTAGCGCCTCCAGCAGTTCGGCTCGCGGTCTGTCATCTCTGTATGCCGCGACCACCCCGTTGGGGTCCGAAGTCCGCTGGGGCACTAGCGAACCTGGAATTGCCGCGATCGCAAGAATCAGCAGTAGAACAAGCGCTGTCCTCATGCTTGTCAGACTTGTCCATGCCCAGCGCACCCATCCCGATGGTCCGAGCTTGTTTGCACTTGTCCTTTCCTCAGGAGAATCGGTGTGATCGGGCGGGCGGTGCGTCGAGTATGCGCTCACGAGCCAACCAACTCCTTCATGAACGCGTACGGGTCGATGGCCGTAGTGCCGTCAAGATAAATACTGAAGTGAAGGTGGGGTCCGGTGCTTTGCCCGGTGTTGCCCACTTGGCCCACGAGACTCCCCTTTGTAACTACGTCTCCCACTTGCAGTGCAAGAGAGCCCTGGAGCATGTGGGCGTAAAGGCTTGTGAAACGCTGTCCATTCACCTCGTGCTGAATGACCGCATAGACCCCAAACGAGCCCTTTGGGTTTCCAACATCCAGCACAACCCCGTCGCCGATTGCCTGAATGGGTGTGCCTTCGCCCGGATTCATGTCCAGTCCCTGATGATTGGAGCTACATCCCGCACACTCCCGATACCCGAATCCGCTGGAGATGGGAACGCCAACGCTGAATGGCCATTGCCACGGTGAGTTCGGGTTGTTGGAGAAAGTCGCGGCGGTATAGGCAAACGGCCTGTATCCGCCGATTGTGGTGCGCGTAACTAGGTAGGTGTCGCGAAATACGGACGCGCCTGTAGCGGTGGACGCAACTTGTAGTCGCTGGGAACCGCCAGGCTCGCTGAGCGCACCACTCGATACCGGTGAGTCGATCGCGTAGGACGGCAGCGAGTAGGACGCGGCAAGGATGAGCACTCCCAGGACGGCAAGGCCGCGTCGAGGGTCCGGCCGGTTCTTAGGAGCACGTCGTCGGCGGGAGTAGCTCTCCGCGGCGATGCGCGCGCGACGGGTCGGGTGAGGATTGTGCACTTTGAAGCTCTCTGGTTCGAAGCCGGACGGAAGGCAGCACGCATCCACTGACTCATCAGGAAGCGTGCAAATCTGCGCTTCGGTGAATCAGGTTCGGCTTATAGAGAGCAGGCGAAGTATCGAAGGCTGCGGCGATCGCAATTGCTCAATCGCGCACCGAACTTGATGTGCCGACCGACGAACGACCAATCCGCCGTGCCCAGCGACGGCGATGAACAGAAGTCCAGCCAGTAGTGCCATGACACAACCCGCCAAGTCGGAAACGACACCACCGGCGCATCCATCAGCACACTCATTTGCAAGAGCCGCAGGTGCAGCGACCGGTTCGCCGGCAACGACGGAGACGGACGAAAGCTGGCTATCTGGATGGCCGTCGGACTGACTGACTACATGCGCGAGTACTAACCCCACGAGGAGAACGGGCATCGAGAGACAAACGATGAGCAATCGCTTCAGTCCAGCGACGGGTTCAGGGTGCGTCGACACGGTCACCGCGAACCTCCACTCATCTCGTTTGCCGCAAGGGTAACAGCGGAGATTCGCCACGAACTGTGAGTAATCGGAATGCTCAACCGCTTCGTCCCCGAGCAAGACGTTCGGTCCGTTCCAAGGTCTGGCCTGTACAGTTGGGCCGTCATTGACTAAACCCGACGGCGAAAGACCATCAATGCCATCCCCTTCAACCCCGCGAGTCCTGCGTTTTATTGCGCATCTCGGCCGGCTTGCTGGGGTTCTGGCGATGTTGTTCGCGATGATTTTCGGCGGTCTGAGCGGGGTGCATGCTGAACCCGTCGGCGAAGTTACTTCGGTAGCAGCAGCAGTAGTGGCAGCAGTACCGACCGACTCCACCGCTCCTTCGCCGGATCGTGGGGCCGACCTGGTCGGCATCTGTCTTGTGGCACTCGCATGCACCGTGATGATTGTCGCGGTTTGGTCTTTCCGCCGTTCGGGCACGTCCCAATCACCACCCGCATTCCAGCTGAGAGCGCGACCGGTGCCCCCGCTGGATTTGCAGGTGTCTATCGCTCCGTCCCTGGTTGCTCTTTTCGTCAGTCGTACGTAGATCAGATCGGGTACGGGCCAACTCCCGCACTCCTTCTCCTTGGCGCGCTATCAAGTTGGCGAGCCCCGCAACTGATCTGATTGAACAAAGTGACGAATCGAAATCTATCCGCCGCTCCTCCGCCGTATCTCCTCGTGTTGGTTCCCGTGTTTGCTGCACTGGTGGTTGCAACCGTATCGGCAGCCGCACTCATTGCCTTGCCCGCTGAGCGGGTTTCCTCTAACACCACAGCAGCGACTTCACGCAACCCACTCCTGCTGGAAAAGGCCGGCGCCTCCGGAGTGACGGTCGAAGCGTTCATCGACTTCGAGTGTGAAGGCTGCGGCGGGATGTACCTGGAGTTGGAGGAAATTAGGGCGGAGTTCTCCGATCGTGTCACGATAATTCTTCGCCAGTATCCGCAGCGGGCCCATGTGAATGCAATGAATGCGGCGCGCGCGATTGAAGCCGCAGATGATCAGGGTCGCCTCGAGTCGATGTATCAGCGACTTCTCGAATCTCAAGAGGAATGGGCGGGTACTCGAAGATCCGAGGCGAGCCTCTTTCGGACGTACGCGGCCGAGCTGGGTCTCGACGTCGCACGCTATGACGCTGCAGTTGCGAGCGACGTCACTTCGATGAACATCCAGTCCGATGTCGCCCGGGGAGATGCAATGGGGGTCGTCGAAGTTCCTGCGTTCTTTGTGGGCGAGATCGCGGTTCACCCGCAAACCGCATCGGGACTGCGCGCGGCGATTCTGTCGGAGTTGAGCAAATGAAGAAGAGTCGCCGATCCGGCAGGAGGCGCGCATCGGTTCGTCGGACGAGACGTACCTGGAAGGAAGCTGCACAGGGTGGAGTTGCATTGAGTGTTGTGGCGGGCCTCTTTGCGGTCACTGGACTCCCCGCGTTCGCGGAGCAAGCAGGTCCCGTCAATCAAGCCCAGAGCGATGTGAACAACCAGTCTCTGGTTGTCCAGTCCGAGGCAACAGCCGAGCTGGTAACTCGGGACGCATTCTCCGCTCCGACGCCCGAGCAACTCGCTGCGGCACTTCGGCAGCAGGCGTACCTAGACTCTGGAGCGCGAGCCCTTGGAGACGACTACCCATGGCCGTTCGAGGCTACGGACGATGAGGGCGGATCCCTATCTCCGCTCAACTATTACTACCGCGAGTGCGTCGACTTCGTCGCATGGCGCCTGAACCGCGACGCCGGTTCAGTGACCGCACCCTTCAAGTGGACATGGTCGAATCTGACTCCCGGCGGCGGCAATGGGAGCCAATGGCTCGGCGCCTGGCAGTCGAAGGGTTGGCCGGTGAGCACGGTGCCCGTCGCAGGAGCAGTTGCATACACAGGCGGAGATCACATCGCGTACGTGAAGCAGGTCCTTGACGGAGGACTTGTGGTGCTCGAGGAGTACAACTATGTGCCGCACGCCTACAGCACACGCACCGTGCCGGCGTCGTCGATGGTCGCGTATCTGTACCCCCCGCCGCAATGACGATCGTTGAGCCGGTGAAGGGTCGCAGGTCCGCTGCGACCGTCATCGCTGTGATCGGACTGGTAGCGGCTGCTGCGACGAGTCTCCTGATCGCATTGGCCGTGGGTGGGGGCGCGGATGCCCCGGCTATCCTCGATCCGGGCGTAGCGGTTAGGTTCGGGCTTCCGATCGCGAAATTGCTTGTAAACGTCGGTGCTGCCGTTTCGCTCGGGTCCCTTGTGATCGTTTGCTTTGCCTTGCGTCCACAGTCGCCGGAGTTCTCAAGAGCCCTAGACGCGGCTTCGGTGGGGGCAGCGATCTGGACAATCGGATCAATTGCAACTGGCCTATTCCTCTTTCTCACGGTGTTCAACGAGCCATTGTCGCTAAGCCCGCAGTTCGGCAGCACGCTGCAATACTTTGCCACTGGCACCGAGCTGGGGCAGGCATGGCTGATCACCGCAATTGCCGCAGCAATACTGACGACTGCCTGCCTCGTTGTGCGGAACACCACGATCCTGGGTGTGGTCCTTGTGGGCGCCGCAGCAGCCCTGATTCCCATGTCCACTCAGGGGCACCAAGGGGGTACAGCCGATCACGATGCCGCTACCACGGCGCTTTACCTCCATATTCTTTTCGCAGCGATATGGCTTGGTGGAATGCTGGTTGTGATCATCGTTCGACGACTGATGGACGCGGCCTCCTTCGGAAGTTTGCTTAGGGTGTTTTCCTTCGTGGCCCTGATCTGCTTCATGGTCGTGGGTGGTTCTGGCCTGATTAGCTCCGCAATCAGGCTTGATGGCTGGGCTTCACTCCTCACCCCATACGGCACGCTCGTGATCACAAAGGCCGTCGTGCTGGTGGGTTTGGGTGCTCTTGGCGCGGCTTGGCGGCGATTCGCAATCCGTCGCGCATACGAGTCGAGAAAGTGGTTTTGGCTGTTGGCATCAGCTGAGCTCATCCTGATGGGGATCGCTTCAGGCGTCGGTGCCGCGCTTGCACGCACGCCGACTCCCCCAAGTCCGTACTCCCCGTCGATTCCGACCTCTGCGGAGATACTTACGGGTGCCCCGCTGCCTCCCGCACCGACCCCACTGTCGCTCGTGACTATGTGGAACGTCGACCCCGTTTGGATTCTGCTGTGTATCGCTGCCTTGTTCTTCTACCTTGCGGGCGTACTTCGCCTGAAGCGTCGTGGCGATCACTGGCCGGTTCACCGGACCGTCCTATGGGTTGCGGGAATCGCCGCGTTGTTCCTCATAACTAACGGCGGTGTGAACCTTTACCAGAAATACCTTTTCTCGTCACACATGCTCTCGCACATGGCTCTCGGCATGATCGTTCCGATTCTGCTTGTACCCGCGGCACCGGTTACACTCGCGCTCCGCACGATCCGCAAGCGCCATGACGGGTCTCGAGGTGTACGCGAGTGGCTGATGCTCGTCACCCATTCACGACTTTTCGGAGCTCTAACTAACCCGCTCGTCGCGGCAAGCCTCTTCGTTGGGTCGTTGTGGCTCTTCTATTACACGCCGTTGTTCAATTGGGCGGTCTCCAACCACCTCGGCCACCAATGGATGGTCGCCCACTTCCTCATAACTGGTTACCTATTTGTGCAGTCACTGATAGGTGTCGATCCATCGCCTCATCGCTTCCCATATCCGTTCAGGCTCATCGTGTTGCTGGCGACGATGGCGATGCACGCATTCTTCGGCCTCGCGCTGGTGAGCTCAACAACCCTGCTACTTCCCGACTGGTACGGGGCGATGGACTGGCCGACTATCGACCCTCTAACGGACCAGCAAGCAGCGGGCGGGATCGCGTGGAGCGTAGGCGAAATTCCATCCCTTGTGCTCGCAATCACCATTGTCGGTATGTGGTCTAGAAGCGATCGGCGCGAGGCTGATCGGTTCGATCGACAAGCGAACCGCGACGGAGACGCTGAGCTGACGCGCTACAACCAGATGCTCGCGGCTCGCGCAGCGCGTAGACCACCTCGCCCCTGATTACCGATGAGGGATCCTTGGTCGACGGATGAGTAAGTCACGGCGAGCAGTTGGCGGAATGGCTGCAGCAGCGCTCTCATCTCGGATCCTAGGATTTGTGAAGGTCACGCTGCTCGTTTACGCGATCGGAGGAACGGCGAAGTCAGTCGGCGGTCAAGCGTTCGGTGTGGCCAACGACATCCCAACCAACATCTTCACTCTTATTGCGACGGGCGTGCTTAGCGCCATGATCTTTCCCCCGATCATGCAAGCAATCCAAAGCAAGTCAAAACGTGACCTCGATCGCCTGCTCACCCTGTCCGGTGCCGTCGCACTCATCGTGACGATCGTCGCGACCGCGGCCGCGCCCCTAATCGTTCGCCTGTACGCGCCTGATTGGCCGGCCGACTGGACTGCGCTTGCCGTTCTCATGGCTTACTTGTGCATGCCCCAGCTGTTCTTCCTTGTCGTGTATTCGGCGGTAGGACAGGTCCTGAACGCGCATGAAACTTACGGACCGTTCGCTTGGGCACCCGCTGTGTCGAATGTCGTGGGCATTGGAGGCATAGTCCTCTTCCTCGTTGTGACGGGAGGCGCGACAGGAGGAATCGAGCAGTGGGACGTAGGACGCGCAACTTTGGTCTGCGTTGGCATCACCGCTGGAACAGTGGCTCAGTCCGCTATCGTCCTCGTAGCCCTTAAGAGTATTGGCTACCGATATCGGCCGGCCTGGGGCCTGAACGGACTCGGTCACTTGGGAGTGACCGGCGCGTGGATGCTCGCGGGCGCGCTCCTTGGGCAGCTGGCGTTCGTTGTCATCTCAATGACAGCAACAGCGGCTGGATCTTCGTTGAACGAATCGGGCGTCGACGGAGCAAGCCTGAACTCGTACGGCCTCGCATTGATGCTTTTTCTCGTGCCGCACGGCATTTTCGCCGTTTCGATCGTGACAGAACTGTTCACGAGGATTAGCCGGGATATCGAGATCGCGAGCACTTCGGACCTCGCCGGCGTCGTTGAAGGCCGACTTCGTTCGGTTGGCGTGATTTCTATCATTTTCATGACGGGCTTCATCGTTCTTGGCCCGATTTTCACCGCAGTTGTCTGGGATGCGCGGGTGATCGGAGTGGTTCTCGCGTGGTTAGCTCCCGGCCTGTTGCCCTTCAGCCAGACATATCTGCTCAATCGCACGTCAATGGCCTTGCGGGATCCAAGGGCTGTCTTCTTCACCCAAGCAACGAGCGCAGGGATCACAGGGCTGGGAGCTGGCCTAGCGAGTCTCTCCCTTCCGCCGGGCAGCGTCGTCATCGGCATTGCTGCCGCCACGACGATTTCGCAGTTTGCCGGCTGGCTCGTTGCGTTCGTCTTTGTGAAGCGTCGGCTCGAATCGACGGCTATCGCGGCTCCGTCGTGGTCGGGGTTGGCAAAAAGCGCTGTGATCCTGACGCTCGCCATACTCGGTTCAGTAGTGGCTGCCTATTTCGTACGGGTCATGGACGTCAGGTTTGGCTAGAACTGGACAACGGCGGCATACACCGGAAGCAACCCGCGTCTGACACCGGATGCCCGCGGCTTAGCCTGGAATACACCCGTGTTGTAGTTTCCCTCTACTATCAGCGGTCCTGCCGCGGTGATCGCGACATCCCATCCCACATAGGGAACGTCTTTAAGGCTGAGCGCGGCGCGACGAACTAAGGCGCGCACCGCGTCAAAGTGAGGGACTGCGAAGCCTACGATCGGAACCCCCGAGATCGGGTGAGTCTCGTGTATTACATCGTTGGCATCGAATGCCGGATAGAGGACGACGCCCCTCGCATCGAGCATCGTGTACATGCCACCTGCACTGAAATTGTCCACATCTCCTCCGGCCCCGATCTTGAGGACCCGAGCCAGGATATAGACCTCGGTTTCCGAGACAAAGGTCACTATTCGGACCGTGTTGACACTCGAATCGTTAAGGCGGCTCATATCGGGGTGCTGCCGGATGACTTCCTCGAGCAGGAATTGTCGCCCTTCGATCAGAGCTTCGCGATACTCCGACGCATCAACCACGGAGTTCATATCAACTCGACCAATCCCGTAACCCCCGAGGCTGTCGGGGACCTTGGCTATTGCTGTGGGATGACGCGCGGCGAAGAGTTCCAGTTCGTCACGGGATGCAGTTCGTAAATCGATCCATTCGCGTCGTACTAGTTCGGCGAACCGGGTGTTGAACTGCACCTTGTCCCGCAGCACGAAGCGATCAGTGCCGGTGTTATAGCGGCGGGCAATATGGTCTGATTTCGGATGCGTCATGAAGGTTCGACGCTGCTCCGCGTTGAGTAATGCGAAGTCCCAGTCTTTGTAGTCCTGAAAGGCGCAGTCATATCGAGCGGAACAATAGAGCAGGTCAATGAGGACGAAGAGAGCTGGCCGCTCAACTACCCGACCAACGTCAACTGCAACTCCCCACAGTCTGTCCATCCGGATGGATCGGGCACGATCTAATAGGTAGGTCAGCCGGGGTCGAATCACGGTGACTACCCGGTGCGACGGATGATACCGAGCGGCGTACTCTCGTGACCCTGCCCGAGAGGGTTATCCGCGAGCACTTGAACCCAATGATTGTTTTGGCGTTTGGGGAGCGAAGACCCGAGGATATTGCCCCCGAGATCGTTGATGTCGACGACGAGAACATCGACCAAACCGTCCAGGGCGATCTTCATGGATTCTGCGACACCAGCTGGGTCGGAAGGCGCGAGCACGATGTGGCGGTCGTAAGGTGGCAGCGTTCCGGTAGTGGGCCCGTCAATCGCCCGTGCAGCCGTTCCCGCGATGCGGTAAAAATCACCTCGGCGACCCAACGGCTTGGTCACTGCTGCGACGGAGGCTGCCGCGAGGATGCGCAAGGTTCCAGCCTCCCGAAGTGCCAGTTCCATCGTCTCAGGCATTCCTAATCCAATGCCATGCGGTGTTCTCTGAACATAGCGCGAGAGAAACGTGGCCAATCGGCTGGGCTTTACATCCGCCGGCCTGATGGCCCGCCCTTGCGAGATGGCCACGATCTTCTCGGTTATGAACAGGACGTCGCCGGCACGTAGGTGCTTCGCCCCGTACGTCATCACGATCTCAGTGAGGTTGTCGTACCGGGTGATCGTGTGAGTAGAAATGGGGATGCGCTCGTAGACCATCCCCCCAGCCGAGATGCTCAGGCTCTTGCCAACGTTGGGTTGCCCCGAACGGTCGCGACCCACCTTCGATGGGCGTACATGCAGGGTTTTACTTCGCGGCTTTCGGCTCGTCAGGCTCATTTGTCCACACTCGCAACTAGCTCGCCGGTGCGCTTCGCCCAGACGTGTGAAGCAACGTGACGCGATTCAACCGAACGGTTGAATTGATTCTTGACCAGGCTTTCTTTCAGCGTTGATCACATAGCGTTATCCCATGTCAGTCTCGACTTCGAGGCGCCGGGCAACCTTTCTCAGGCGGACCGCTCAGTGGCTCCGCACACCGCCAGTACGTCGAATAACACGTTCCGTGCTGGTCCTCGTCCTAGGTCTGATAGCCGTAGATTCAGCCGCCGCCCTCGGGTGGCACCCCGAGGATCTGTGGGACTATCGAGCAACTGTGCTCCTCGCCGCCGTCGCGCTTCTCGTGGGGCCCACGCTGCCACTCTCCACGCTTCTCGGAATTGGTGTCATCGTGAGTCTGCCGACCTGGCACTTTGATGTTCCAGAGCTTCGAGTAGTCCCGTTGGTCATTGCTACCTACCTATGCGCTCAATGGAGCGGCCGAACTCGAACCACGTTTCTTGTTTCAACCGTCTCAGGTGTGTTGGCGTCATTCTCCGGCGCTGTAACCAGCGTTCTGAGCGGGGCAGAACCCTCCGTGGACGAACTGATCGCGCTCACCGACCCGTCCCAACATCTAATGAGCGTGGCTTTCGTGGTTGTCGCGGCCATGTTTGGCCTGGCTATGCGTCGTCTGCGACGTTCCGCAACTGACTTGCACGATCGCAACCGCGAGCTAGTCGCCCTTCAAAACGCTGAGCGAGAGCGAGCAATCGCCGGGGAGCGAGTAGCGATCTCCCGAGAAGTCCACGACGTGGTCGCCCACCATGTTGCTGCGATCGTCGTGCAAGCGCAGGCAGCTCAGCGCGTTGCAGATCGCCACCCGACTGAATTACCACTTGCGCTGACTCGTATCGAGTCCTCGGGGACTGAAGCCTTGTCGGCTATGCGCCGAGTGGTTGGGGTCCTTCGCGATCGAGCAGCAGGTAACGACGACTTAGGCGAGGCGATACGCAAGGTTGCAGTCTCGATCCGCCGCGCCGGAATCGACGTGGTCCTAAGCGTCGCTGACAGTGTGACCGTTGGGTCCTCCGTCCAGCTCGCGATTGTAAGAGTTGTGCAAGAGTCACTAACAAATGTGCTTCTGCACAGTCAGGCCTCCGAAGCTCGAGTCTCACTGTGGTCGAGCGACGGCCTGATAATGCTCGAAATTTCTGACCAAGGGCCGCCGCGAACCCGCACATCGGACGATCATCCACAGTCGGGCGGATTTGGCATACCCGGCATGCGCGAGCGCGCATCATACGTAGGAGGATCCCTCGTGGCGGGGTCTAACGACTCCTCCGGTTGGACCGTGTGCATGACAATTCCGACAAGCACGGGTGGAGCCCCATGATCCGAGTGATCCTCGCCGACGATCAGGCGATCGTTCGTGCCGGGTTAAGAACGATTCTCGAGCTCGAAGTCGACATCTCTGTAGTTGGCGAAGCAGAGAACGGAAGCGAAGCCGTTGAACTCACGTCGACCATCCCGTGCGATGTCATTTTGATGGATGTTCGAATGCCTGAGCTCAACGGTGTGCGGGCCACTGGAGCTATCACCTCGAGGCCGAACCACCCCCACGTCGTTATCCTGACCACCTTTCAAGATGAGGACTACCTCATAGAAGCGCTTCGAGCGGGCGCTTCAGGATTCTTGCTCAAGGATGCCGGCGCAGATTTGCTGATTGCCGGCGTACGGGCGGCTGCAGTCGGCGACTCCCTGATCGACCCGGCGATGACCAAGTCCCTGATCGAGCGCAGCTTGACTCGGTCGAGGGGGGACGCGTCGCACGCAGAAAAGAGTCCTCACGCTACCTTGATTGCACAATTGAGCGCCCGTGAACGTGACATGTTAGGGGCCCTCGCGCGAGGGCTGAGTAACGCCGAGATCGCTCGCGAGTTCTTTCTCGGTGAAGCAACGGTCAAGACGCATATTGGTGGACTGCTAGCGAAAACCGGGGCGCGATCACGCGCTCAGGCGGCCGTGTTCGCCTATGAATCAGGCTTCGTGCGACCAGCGTGGTTGCAAGATACCTAAGCAGATCGACTCCACCTCGCGGTGTGGCAGGAGGCTGCTCAGATCTGACGCCGGAAGACCTAGCCGCGGATGCGGTGGACGGCTTCGCGACGTCCGACCAAGGGTCTAACAGTGGATGTCATCCGTTCGGTGGAAGCCGAACGCGAGGACGTGGCCATTTAGCTGAAGCGGTGGCCGCTGGCGTTCGGAAGTGTTAGATGTATGACTGCATCATCCCGAATCCTCGCCGCAATGACAGCACTGACAGTCGCGGTACTCTTTGCGGTAGTCCCGATCGAATCATCGCGTGCCGACGCTTATCTGGTCGCATCAGACCCGGGCGCGGGCGCGGAACTCGACCGAGCCCCGTCCTCGATCACGCTGACATTCAACACGCCCTTGCTGGAGTTCGGATCAAGCGCGATTCAGGTGACTGGGCCGGGCGGCGACGCTACCACTGGCGAGGTCAACGTTTCGAGCTCCTCGATGTCGATCGACGTCTCCGCCGAGGATCCAGGCACCTACGACGTTGTTTGGCAGACCGTGTCAGAAGACTCACACCCGATTTCGGGAACATTCAGCTTTACCATCATGGACAATGCAACGAGCGAACCGGTCCCACCAACCCGGACAGCAAGTCCTGTTCCGACCACCAATCAAAGCAATGCGACCGTATCCAGCCTCCAAGCCGCTGAAGGTACGGTTCTGATCGTTCTGATCTCAGCGGCGATAGTTGCCTTGGCCGCGAGCGTGATTGTGGCCATTCGGCGGCACAATCGCAGGCAAGCAGCTTCCCAGCGCGAGGACTGATTACGCCGCGAGTTACGTATCCGTGCGCTCTCGCGGCGGAAGCCCGGCCTTCTCGCGCTCCTCGGCCTCGACCTCGGCGAACGCGTTGCGCTCGTTTCTATCAGCGCGAAAAATTGAACGAATAACGAACCAAAAGATGAGACCTACTAGAACGGTCGGCGTGAGGGAGAAGATCGCGTTCCCCCAAAAATCTTGCGGCACACGTGAAGGCTAGATTGACATCCTGGGTAAATGTCGGGGTCGATTGGTCAGGTGCCCCGTCCTGCTGATTCAGCGCGATCGGTCGAGATCAGACCTTCGTGGGGTTCGTAAGGAGGAGGCATGCCGATAGACGACACTGGCTGCCTCTTTTGCGGCAAGGTGGGCGACCGTTCACGCGAACATATCCTTCGCAAGGACTTCAAGAAGTTCTTTCCATCCAAGCCCGGCTTGAGGATACTGCAACCACATCCCGATGGAAGTCTTCGCACAGAAGACAGACCCATCGACCAGTTCGACGTCATGATCAATGCCGTCTGCAGGTCATGCAACGGGGGCTGGCTCAACGATCTTGAGAACTACGTACTCCCTATGATCCTCACCGCGGGGAGGGACGGTAAGGACCTCCACAATGCTGACTTCGAGAGACTCGGGTATTGGGCGGTCATCCGCGCGCTGTTACGTACGCATATGACGCCCAGTGGGCGCGCACCCGTGCGCTTCTTTCGCGAGGCCTACACAACTGGCCGAGTGCCCTCAGGATGTTTCGCGCATTGGGCCTACTCCACCAACTACGTGGCCCCTGCAGGCGCACATCAATCAACTTCAGACGTCAACGATGATTACACCGCACTCGTGAGTTTCGGCTTGGGCGCCATGCTGTTCCAGGTTACGATCGCGGCGGGATCGAAACCGAGCCGCCGCCTCGCGATCGAACTCCTTAAACGACCGCAGCGTTGGTTCCCGCAATCCTTCTACTGGATCGCCCCACCCGAAGCGAGCCACAAAACACTTCTGCCTCTCGAACGCACCCAGGCATTTGCCGCCATCAACTCTTTCGGGATCGCAATCGGAGCTCAGGTCCTTCAAGACAGCGGGGAGTATCTTGATCCGCGAGAGGTAATCGACGTCGAGCACCACCTGGGATTGGTGATGCCCGAGCTTTCCCATGTTCGGCTAATCTCGCCAACCGAGCAGCGATAATCCAGCCTTTCTATCAGCGCAACCGATTCACATCAGCGACACACTCGACAGCTCTAACCCGTCGCCAGTCCGGAGCTGGCGACATCGAGCGCACCGAGCCCTCAAGGACACCGATCGGTCCGGCAGAATGCACGAGCTGACTACACTCTGGCCAGCCGATCGCGAGCGCCTTGGATGCGAGCGCAATCGCATGTCCCTGCGCTCGGCGCAATCTCCGTGGCATCCCGCTGCGGACAATCGGATACTCGCCGAGTTGAAGCGAGTGCGCATCTACCGCGCGCGACAGGTCACCAGTCGAGCTCACCAGCACGGTCTGGCCCCCTATTCGACTGGCCGCACGCAGAGCTAGGTTAGGGACACCATCCTGATCGGTGGCCGCGATCACCCATCCCAGGGCAGACAGAGTCGTTACCAGGTCTATGGTGGCGCGCTTCTCCGAGACAGAAGGTTCCCTCGCGCCCAGGACCGCGATCATGGGCCGCCCCACAACGGTGAGGTCGCCGCGCACCCAGAGTCGCGATGGCATACGGGCGCCCATGGCTTGCAAGCTCATCGGCCACGCATCGGAAGCCGGGGAGATATCTGTCGCGGCGTCCTGGCGACCCCACTCCAATGTACTCACGCGAGCAACGCTGAGTGACTTGGCGTCTCTGCTCGGTTCGCAAGGAGGTCCGCGACCTCTATCCGCCAGTAGTAGATACGGTCGCCGACCTCCACAAACCTCAGCCCAACTCGATTGGTCCGCCAATCGGCAAGATCCTCTCGGGAGATACCGAGTTCACGACACACTTCCCGAGGGGTCAAGAACAGCACCTTGCTTTGAACGGTTGCCATGGATTCCCCCGCTGTACATCGCCTATTGGTCAAGACGTACTTAAGACCACCGAATGTAGACTTTCCGCGATTACTCTCGTCGGTACGATCCTCTACTCCTATTGGTAATATTCGCAACGATCAGAATAAATCGGGTGGGAGGCGCCGTGAGATACCCTCGACCCGTGGCCGCGAGGAACCAATCTCCTACCGAGTACTCCCGGCGCGTAGTTGCGAACCTGGAGCGGATTAGGCGCGCCAAGGGAATTTCGAACGCGATTCTGATGGCGGGTAGCGGGCTTTCGAATAACTACTTCTACACCCGGCTACGAAATGAAGCTCCCTTTACTACCGATGACTTGGCTGCCATGTCCGTCGTGCTCAAAATTGAGCCTGAAGAGCTCTCAGAGGTCCGGGTTCCGGTAGCTGATCCGATGATTCGCATTGCAGCGAACGAACTGGAGCGCCGCATTCGAAAGCTCAACGACGGGACCGTGACTGCCGAATCCGAGCTGACGTCGCGTGGCGTCCAAGTGGCCCGACAGGCCGGCTCGATCTTCGAGGTGCCGGAGACAGCGCTCGTCGCAATCGCCGATGAGTACGACGCACCACACGCGTATCTCGTCAACCCCGGCGATGCTGAGGTTACGGAGCGAGTGGAAGCGGAGCTCGAGCTTCGACGCGCGCTGCGACGGACAGGTGCAACACCCCTGGCGGCGCGTGCTCTGGACAGTGTGACTCCCGAAGCCCTCCGTGCAATTGCAAGGTCGATCACTAACATCACCGACGAAACTCAAGTGAAATCGTTTCAGGGGCCCGCACCCGCTGGATAGTCCGAAAGGCTACGAGCGTGCGCAGCAATCCTTCCTCCACTCCACTCTCTTTCCCCGACAGTTTGGTGCACGAGCCAGATGCACCCACGCTCGTAGACCAAGTCCTGATAGACCTGCCTGACGAGCCCGTCCCGAGTGACTTGGTGTCCGCGGTCGAGCGCGCCGTGGGCAAGTCGATCGTTGTAGAGCGGGTTGGAGACTCCAGCTGGGGTGCCCTGACCGGCCTGTTGCTCGAGACACCAAAAGGTGTGCGCATTCTGGTGAGAGAGTGTGACCCACCTATCTACCAGCTGCACTGCCTACTCCACGAGCTTGGCCATCTCGTGCTGCAGCATGCCGATTGCGCCTCCGTGCACTCCGAGCGAGCCGTCGAAGAGGACGTCGTACTTGCACGCGGACGGCTGCTCGCTGATCGATCATCGGCCGCAGAGGAACTCGCGGCCGAGGCGGTGGCATTCCGCCTGGCCGGCCGTCTGCTTGTCAAAGCGCGTTCTGCGCCGTTCGGCCTGTGATCAACACTATTACGGCGATCGCGCTGATCGTTCTGGTCCTATCGCGCTTGCCTGCGGCCATTAATCGCGCCGCCGCAAGACCAGCTTGGATTGCGTCGGCGCTGGGACTGCTAGGCCTTCTCAGCATTGGTGTGCTCATCCCCATACCCATCGCCGATTCTTGGCTCGGCGGGTCAAATGTCCTCTTCTTGTTTAGGACCCTCTTCCCCGTCGCCGCGTTTTGGTTCTTGAGGGATGCGGTTGCATTGCAGGCGGGCCGCCCACCAAGGCGACGTCGGATGCTGCTCGTCCTGCTTGGCATGGTGCTAATGCAGAGTGCAGCTTTTTTTGTGATCCCCGAGCGCGGATCGACGAACCTCGAGTTTGTCGACCACCACATGGTCTACGCCGCGGGATTAGTTTGGGCCGTGGTCTACGTGGGCCAACTGATGTGGATCTCGGTTGACATCATGGTCATCTTGCGTGCGGTGCCCGATCGGCTGTTCCTTACGTTCAGGCTTGGTGGAGTCGGGATAGTCATCGGCGGAGCCTCGCTGCTCACCCACTGTGTGCTCATCTTCGTAGGCACCATCAAGCCGGTCGCAGATGATCCCGCTTGGCTTTTGTTCAACGCGTTCTTCTATCCGGGAATACTTCTTGTGACACTTGGCTTCGTAGCACTCGTGCTGCGCGAGACAATTCCTGCGACCTTATGGAGTTTCCGAGCGCGGTATCTCCGGCGGCTGCTGAGTGCTTACGCTCTCAGCCCCACCCGCTTGGATCAGGGGATCGTCACCAACGACCCCCTGCAGGAGACGTATGAGTCATCGATAGCACTGCGCAACTCGCAGGTCGTAAGCGGCTTCCAACTGGCTGCCTCCGACGCACGGCGTTTACGCACGATCGAAGGGCTCCTCGACAAGAAGTTGGGCGATCTCTCATGACGGGGTTTGTGATCGTCATCGCAGCGGTTGGCACGACCGTGGCGGTCTATTCCACGGTTGTCCTACTCGCCGCCCGAGCGGTGACCCTGGGCTCCAGCAGTCGGATCGGGTTTCGTAGAATTGCAGACCACTCGGTGCAGTTTCGCGCCGACAGGCGGACTCTGCTGAAGGGCCGATATGGCTTCAGATTCGCTGGAGGACACGCAAAGATTGGGCCGGTGACAGGCGTCAACGGTAGATGGGTGACTCGCTCGCTCGATCAGCAAAGCGGCGAAATGCCAGCGAAAGGGGTAGGGGAATGGGTCAGAGATGTCTACCTCTCTCCGGGAGATTTGGATGCGCCGTTCATTGAGATTTCGATCTCGACGGAGTTGGGCCATTGCCCCGCATGGGTCGTCGGCGAGGTGCGGAATCGTGTAATCGACACCTGGGTAATCCATCTGCACGGCATCCGCACGACTAGGTCCGTTGTACTTCCAGGCGTGGCGGCCTTGCTTGGTATGCCGGTGATTTCTCTAATTCCGGCTTGGCGTGGAGACGGAGAGGGTCCTCCTGTGTGGGGCGGGGGAAGCAGCCTCGGCCTGACCGAGGTATCCGACGTTGAGCGCGCCTTGGAGTTTGCGCGGTCGCGGGGCGCCAAGCGAATTGTGCTGGTGGGATGGTCGCTCGGCGGCACTATCGCTCATCTGCTCGTCCGGCGCCTGAGCGATGCAACCGACATCTCTGGACTAGTACTCATCGCTCCAGTAACGAGCTGGCGAGCTGTGATAGACCATGCGGCTAAAAGGGCACGCCTCCCTCAAGCGATCACGAAAGGCGTCGAGTGGGTACTTTCGACCTCGACGATCTGTCGACTGGCGGGCATAGCAAGTCCCGTCGATCTTCAGGCGCTCGAGCTGTCAGACCGGCCCGAGCGGTCGATCCCGACTCTGCTGATTCACAATCCCGCGGACGAACTAGTACCACATGACCTGGTCCGCGAGTATGTCTCAGTCAACGCTGGCTGGACAGATATGAGGGTGTTCGACGACGCGCCGCACGCGATGGAGTGGAACCAGTCCCCAGCTCGATTCGAGAGCGAACTACGCGAATGGTTTGAGCGCAAAGTTCTCGGGCCGAATTCCAACTGAGATCAGAGCTCCCTTCTGGAGGAGCCGCCGCAGATGAAGATGATTCCGGTCTGTGAATGGATACTCATCGACTCTCTCCTCCAGTCCGCTCTACTGCAGAAGCCCATACCCACGCTCGATGCACACCCGCCGGTGTGTCCCACTCGATTCCGACGGCTCGAGGGGTCCAGCGGAGTACTCGCACGTTCAGCTGCAGAGCGATGGTGTCGTAGCGAACCCACGCCCGAGCGGCGATCGGCACAGGCGTGATCGTCACCGGGTCGACGTCGAGCTGCAGTTCTCGAGACGTCAGTGACACGGGTGCGCGATCGCGCATGATGACCTCGTCGGTACGTGCGTCGACGCGTCGGTCTATCTGGTCGGCGTATCTGCGGTTACTGCCCATCGTGCTCCCTCAGGAGCGTCCGGCCACGCTGAGCAGATTCTAGCCAGCTTCACCGTCAGCTGGAGAACCGCGTGTCGCGCTAGGTTCTATGCCGTGAGCGATGCGCGGCCCGTGTATGAGGCGACGATCACTCGCGATGGAGAAAGATGGGCGGTGCATGTGCCGTGCCTTCAGATAACGCTTTACACCGCTGAAGATGGCTTCCCAGAGGCGATCGTTCGCGATTTCATTGCGACGGTTCGTCGCGAGCCAGCTGACGGATTTGACGTGCGGGTGCTGCTGCTCGAGTGAGGCCACTCCCCCATCGCCGTCACCCGTTGGCGACGTCTACTCGGCGTCGGGACTGTCGGCGTGATCGATGACGTACTCGAGTGCACGGCGCAACTCGTCGGTGGCGGGCTCGTCGTGCCTGCCTTCTTCACCGGCGAGGTGGATTGTGTACAGCGGGCCAGACTCTTTGGTGCCGCCGCGGGCAATGATTTGGCCCAGGCAGATCTTGGGAGAAAGCATCCGCGGGGTTCGTCGTGCGGGACCTCGCCTCGATGGTGCGCCAACAGGGTCCGGAGTTTCTATTTGTCCGTGGTGACGCTCGAGAACAATAGCGCGTCCACGTCTGACTGTCGGACTGTAGCCCCGCGACTTCACGTCGCGGGGCTACAGCGGGCGTCAGGCCGCGCAGGTCAGGCGAGCACCTCCCCACGAGGCGTGATCCCAGTCCCAGTTGTCTCCGGCGTGAGTCACCTCGAGGGTGAGCTTCGTAACGGTGGCGACGTCGACATCGAGTTGTCGTGCGGCGTCGGTTCCTCGGAGCGTGCCGGTGTCGGTGAGGAGCACCCCGTCCCCCAGTACGCGGAACGTGACGGAGCCGTTGTCTCCGGCGGTGTCGTCGATTCCGACGTCCGACTGGAATCGGGAGCACCGTCCTGCGAGGTCGATACTGACTTGGCCATCAGAGTGCATTCCGAGTCCCTTGTCGTAGGCAATGCCCCCTATTCGGACGGGTCCGGTGCCGTCGCCGGCGGCGCGGTCACCGATGTTGGTATCGCGTTCGATCGGGCCGTACCCGTTCTGCTCATCGATGAACGGCTCGTCGCTGACAAACTTCGTGACGGCGGTGGGCGTTGCGACCGGGTCGGACGTCGGAGCTGGTGAAGGCGCAGGCTGGCTTGGTCCCGCCTTGGGCTTGGCTTGCTCAAATGACGACAGCTGGTCGCGACAGATTAGCTTCGGCTCGATGATGTTGATGTGACTGTCGGCGTTGTTGCTGTCGCTGGGGTTGGCGTTGACGATCTTCAGCGATATCGAGTGCGGTCCGTACGCGGTGCCATAGTCCGCGAATGAGTACTTGTTCTCCATCAGAGACCCGCGTGTGTTCGCCCTCAAGATGAACGAATCGACGGGTTTGTTGTCGATCGTCACTGTGACGATGTGGTCGGGTCGGGATGGGGCCGGGTAGTAGGCGTACGCGATCTTGAATGAGAATGCGCTGCACGAGTAGAGATACTGGTTCTTCTCATCGCCCGTGTTGGCCCACCGCACCTCATTTACGGGTGCGTGCACACCGATTCCGTTAGTGAACACCTGGTCGTTGTACCGGATCTTGTCACGTCAGCAGTGAGCTCAGACAAGTTCGACTCTCATTTCCATGCCCAAGCGCTTACGAGCTTTCTCGAGTTGATGCTTCTTCTGACCCTTTGAGCTAATCCCATCGCACACCGTCATCGCGAGTACGACCATGCTCACCGTCGTGCCCATCCACGCCTCGGAGTACGGAACGCGCTTGTCGGGCGCGAACCCGATGCCCAACGGAGCATCTTCACTCTTCACCATCTCCACGAGGTACTGATCTGCCAAGGTCATTCCGGCGTGACTCAGGCTGCTAGCGATCCGATACAGCGAGTAGGTCTGCTCACCGCCAACGAGCGCCTTGAAACGTTGCTCGACGTTTTGACCTTGCGGACTCTTCATATCGGCGAACCTCTCAAGCTCATCTGCAGCCTCTTTTAGAGTTGATTCGTCAAATCCCTCCCCACCGACCTTGATTATGTTCTCGACGGCATTTCGCCGTTGACGCAGGGACTCGTGGATCAACGCGCCATCGCTCTGCGGCGCGACGGACAGCCACGCCACTGTCATTGCGTTGTCCATCACCAAGCGAATAAGGGGAATGGCAACAAACATCTTCTGGCTGATCGATAACTCGAGAATTGTCTTGGACAACTCGACTGCATGGTGGGTCAGACTTAGGATCATTGGCCCGACGGTGACTGCATAGTCGCTCTTGAACTCGAAAACCTTGCTACAGTCGCGGTCCCATAGATCGATCAGCCCGACCAGGAAGGGCCTGATGTCGGCCTCGTCTCGAAACGGACGGTCAACAGAGTCGGACATGCGGTA
>CAYZHZ010000003.1:0-48617 GCA_964477625.1 uncultured Salinibacterium sp. | reverse complement strand
GCCTTGAACTGGTTCGTGGTCATGTACATCTTGTCGGACTCGCCGTGGTTGATGAACACGTGCCACATGCGGGCATAACGGAACATCTGGAAGTTCTTGGCATTCTGATTCACGTAGAAGACGATGCGCACGTCCTGCTCGTGAACGAACTGCTCGAGATCGGCGACGCGGCGCAAGTACACGGCCGGCACCGGGGACTCCTTCCAGAGCTCAAGCACCGCGCTGGGGCTACGGGAGATGATCGCGACAGGCCACGTGGGGTTGATTTCGGCGAGCGGCGCGTACCACTGCCGCACCTGGTACATGTTGACCTTGGTGTCCGCAAAGTAGACGGCGATTTGGATGGACCCAGGCTCAGGGAGGGCGCGGGTCTGCAGCTCGCGCGCCACGGCACGGCGGTTGCGACGCGAATTGAGGATGGTGCGCAGCACCCGCCGCGCGGTCTTGATGTCATGAAGTAGTGGCACGTGGAGGACCTCCCGAAGCAATCAAACCAGCGGCGGGCGGCCCGCCAGCGTCATGCGCCACACCGTTACCCACTTGATGCCGCGTCGACCCCCGGGGTTCTCCCGCCACCCCGCGAGCCATCCGCCGAACCAGGCCCGAAGGGCGGTCGGATTTCGCGCCCAGCGCAGCACCTGGATGCCGGTCCACATACCCACGTAGATCGGTGCGAGAATCCACGGCAGGTTGCGCTTGGCAAGCCACACCCGATTGCGGGCGTTCAGTCGGTAGTAGTACGAGTGGCGGGTCGGTTCGATCGCGGGATGATTCGCCACGAGGTCCCCGGCATACAGCACGCGCTTGCCCTGATCCCACACGCGCCACGCGAGCTCGATCCCCTCGTGCGCGTAGAAGAATGGGCCGGCCCATCCGCCGGTCGCGTCGAATACCGCCCGTGGAAGAAGAGTGGCGCCTTCCCAGACCGAGAACACGTTGCTGGAGTGCTGCGGGTCACCCTTGCGAATGCGCGGGATCCAGCGACGCGGATTCTCCACCCCGCTCGGGTCGACCACTCGCGGTTGTATGAGCCCAATCGAACCGTCGGCTTCGATCTTCGCGATGGCGTCGGCGAGGAAGGTGGGCGACGGGATGCTCGCGTCATCATCGAGAAAGAAGATGTACTCCCCCGCCACGGCGACGGCGCCGCGATTGCGCCCCTCCGGAATTCCGACGTTCTCGGGGAGGTGCAGGGACTTGACGCCGCGCGGCAGACCGCTCGGCTCCCAGGCGTTCCCGACGACCACGACATCGAGCTCGACCCCGGTCTGGGCGGCGAGGCTTGCGAGGCCGCGCGCCAGGTCATCCGGTCGCGTGCCCTGCGACAGGGAGACGACGCCGACGGTGGGTTTCAGGATCGCACTCGCTTCGATGCCATGATCGCCACGAAATGGCCGACGAGTGCGAGCAGTGAGAGCGGGAGCAGGATGAGAACGAGCCACCGTTCCGCGACGAGGGGCGGAAGGAACAGGCCGACGATCGATGCCGCAAACGCCAGCATCGTAAGCTCCACGGAATGGTACAGGCGGTGGAAAGGCACGAAGCGCGCCGCGCGACGCAGGCGCGCGACGAGCCGTTGGCTGGGCTCGGCCTCGCCCTTGCGGTCGCTGAGCTTCTCGAGACCAGAGTTCGCCCGCGCGACATGCACCATGTCGTTGAGCGCTTTGTTGAGCACGATGACGAGAGCGAGACCAAGACCGGCAGTCGTCCACGCGTAGTCACCCGGGAATTCGAGCGGCCACCCTGCGGCGCGAAGTCCGAGAGCGATCGGGATGAGAGCCTCGGTCGTGTAGTGACCCACCTTGTCGAGGAAGACCCCCGCTGGCGAGCGTTGGTTGCGCCACCGCGCAACCTCCCCGTCGCAGCAGTCCACGAGCATCTGCAGTTGACCGAGGACCAATGCGAGAGCAGCTCCCCCGATGCCGGGGATGAGCAGGGCAGCCGCCGTCGACCATCCGACCAGGATCATGAGCCCCGTCACGCCGTTCGCCGAGATGGACGTGCGCAGCAGCATCCAGGTGAGGTAGGGCGAGAGGTCACGCAGGTAGAGCGACGCCGTCCAGTGCTCCGCGTTGGCGCGCATACGCACCTCGGGAGGCTGACTCACTTCGCGCAGCTGCGCGATCGATGTGGGACGTGCGGGGCGAGCGTCGAGTGACATCCTTGTCATCTTCCCGTCTGAGCCGTGATGTTCTTGGTGAGCTTGAGGAAACCGAGCACGAAGCCAGTGCCCCACCCGAAGTGGATGCACGGAAGAACGACGAGATACCACAGCCCCGTGGCCAGCCCGTTGCGTGCTGCGGCCCGGATTGATGCCCCGATCACGAGCACGGCATACACGCCGGGAACGATAAGAGCGAGCACTAGCCACGGGATGCCCGCGATCGCACCGACGAGGCCCAAGATGAGCCCGCCGACAACACCGATAACGGCGAGCGGAGGCACGAAGTACCGAATCGAGTTCGCGGAACCGAACCGGCGAGCCAGCTCACCGCGCCAAATGCCGGTGGCGACGAACTGGCGGATCAGCTTTCGCAGGCTCGAGCGTGGACGGTAAACCACCTCGAGTTCCGGCGTGAACCACACCGTGCCACCTGTCTCGCGCAGCCGCTTGTTGAGCTCCCAGTCCTGCCCACGCTTGATGTCCTCGTCGAAGAGCCCCACCTCGACGAGGCGGTGACGCTGAAACGTGCCCAGGTAGGCGGTGTCTGCGGGCCCGGCCTTGCCGCCCACGTGGTGCTGGGTTCCGCCGAGACCCTCCGGTGATCCATACGCGTGCGCAACAGCTTTCTCGAACGGCGTCACGCCCTCCGCTTTCATGATGCCGCCAACGTTGTCCGCGCCCGACTCCAGGAGCGTACGCACGGCGATGCGCGTGTACTCGGGGGGCAGCACCGAATGAGCATCCACGCGCACAACGATGGGGTGACTGGATGCCCGGATCGCAGCGTTCAGACCGCCCGGGGTGGAACCCAGCTCGTTGGGGATGCTGCGGATGCGGGGATCCACCTTCGCCATCGCCGAGATCACGTCGTTGGTGCCGTCGACGCTCGGGCCGAGGGCCAGGACGATCTCGAAAGGACCCTCGTAGTCCTGAGCGGTGAGGCTGTTCACCGCCGCCTCAATGTGCTCCACTTCGTTGAGCACAGGCATCACGTAAGACACACCGGGGAGGGCATCCGCCTTCTTCGCCATGGGGTCCAATACGTGTCGCTGGTGGTTCGGTTGAGCCTATCGCTTAGGACAGGCAGAGGGCGCGGGACCCCAAGGATCCCGCGCCCTCGTGTCGTCTGCTACTGAAGCGTGCCGAGGGTCACGTCCACTGTTGCAGGCTTGCCATCGCGCACGTACTCGACGGTGGCCTTCGCGCCAGCCGCAAGACTGCGCACCTGAGCCGTGAGATCGGTCTTTCCGGTGATCGGGATACCCGCGAACCCGGTGATCACGTCACCGACCTTGAGCCCCGACGCCGCGGCCGCCCCACCCTGGGTGAGTTCGACGATGCTGGCACCGACGACCTGCGAGTCTTTCTGGTTCTCGTCCTCGGTCACGTCGGCGACGGACGCGCCGAGCAGACCGTGCGTCGCCTTGCCGCTCTGCATGAGCTCCTGGGCGATGCGCTGGGCGAGGTTGGCGGGAATCGCGAAACCGACACCAATGTTCCCCGCGGACGACGAGTTGCCGCCGGATGACGCGATCGCGACATTGATGCCGATGACCTTGCCATCCGAGTCGAGGAGGGCGCCGCCCGAGTTGCCGGGGTTGATCGCCGCGTCCGTCTGGATGACCGAGAGCGAGATGGTCGACGACGCGGAGGGGGTCGACGGCGCCTGCTGACCCGGGATGTCGAAGTTCCAGAAATCGTAGGGGCTTTCCTCCTGCGGCATCTGTTCCGACTGGTCGCCCTGCTCCGGTACGGCCGAAGACGCAATCGTGATGCTGCGGTTCAGCGCGCTCACGATCCCATTCGTGACTGTGCCGGCGAGGCCGAGCGGTGCACCGATCGCGATCGCGGTATCACCCACGTTGAGCTTCGAGGAGTCCGCGAACTCGGCTGGCTGGAGGTCATCGACACCATCGATCTTGATGACAGCGAGATCGGAGATCGGGTCAGTTCCGACGATCGTCGCGGTAAGGAGGCGCCCGTCGTTGGTCTTCACCGAGACTGTCGGGTCGGATGCTGCGCCGTCGAGCGTGACCACATGGGTGTTCGTGAGTACGTAACCATCTGCGGAGAGGACGACGCCGGATCCAGTGCCGCCCGCGCTGTCACTGGACACGCTGATGGTGACGACGGACGGGGATGCCTTGGCGGCAACGGCCGTGATGAGCGTCGCGTCATCCGCGTCATTGACGGTGATAGTGGACGGTGTGGTGGTGCCGACGACAGGAGAGCCGGCGTTCATCGAGGTGGCCCACAGGGTGACGCCCGCACCGGAGACGCCGCCGACGAGAGCACCGACAGCAAGAGCGGCGATGACGCCCACGGCTGCGGAACGACGGGGGGCGGTCGGCTTCGCGAGCGCGGGGTGCTGCTCGGGGTTGATGGGGGTGTACTCGGTAACGGCCGAACTCTCGGGCGAGTTCTGGTGGGCGTCGGTCATGGGTGGGTGCTCCTTTCAGCGGTGCAAGCCTCCACCGCGAACCTGAGCATTCTATTTAGGTGGACTGTGAGCACTCTGCGGCCCGGCAGGGAGATCGATTAGCAGCCGGGACCGGTCGGGTTGGCGAGGCAGTCGCGTGCGACGAGCACGGTTTTCGCGTCCCCCGCCGTGGCTTCCAAAGGCGGTGCGGGAACACTCAGGATGCCCGGGATTCGGGTCCACGCGGAGCCACCGACGCGGTACTCGGCCGAAAAGCCCACCGACAAACCGATCGTGTACGTGCCGGGGCTGCGGTAGACGTGACTCGTCGGTGTGGGATCGAACTCCTGGATGCCCTGACCGCGCCACGACATACCGCCAGTACTGAGACTCGCGGACGAACCGTCGCCGTACGTCCACCGCCAACTCGTGGGGGTGAACCGCACCGACGCAGGATTGCCCAGAAGCGTGCCATCCACGACCTGAGTCGTGGACGTCGAATAGAAGTTCGCGTCGAGACCGACAATCATCCAGCCGTTCGGCTCCATGACGTCAACCGGTGGGGTGGGGCGAAAGTGGGCGATATCGGCGAGGGTGATGGGGCGGGGGGATGCGGGGTCGCCCGGCGACGTGATGTAGAAAAGGCAATCGCCCATCCGCACCGCGTCGCACCGGGGTTGCCCACCGGGGCCTGGAGTGACATCGTCGGCCCAGCCAATGTCCTCGTAGTACGTCTCCCCATACGAGATCCAGACATCGTCGTCAGTCGCGCCAGCGCAGGAGCCCGAACCAGCTTCAAGCAAGCTGCACCCACCAACGGCGAGCGCAATGATGGCAAGAGTCAGCACTCCAGCTCACCCGTCCAGGGCTCGCTGCCAGAGATGCGGACGTTGTCATGCTCGACTGCTTCGAACTCTACGAGAAGCTTGATCACGTCCCCTTTCCCGAGAGGAGTCACATCGACGCCCTGGGCATCAACGAAACTAACCCCCGAGAGGTCTACGCAGACGTATGCGCTGATGTAGTCGAAACCTCCATCAGAAACCAGACCCTGGATACTTGAGCGTCGAACGACGGAGTTCCCGAGTTGCTTTTTCCCGGACTGTTCAAACTGCCGGAACACCTCCATTTCGTGGCTTAACCATCCACTTGTCACGAACGGTTCGATCCTGGCGGGGTCTTTCCCGCCCTGACTAGCGATCAGGTCACTGACCGATGCGTACGACCTGTAGACCTCCTCCGCGGCGGCGAGGGCCTCCTCCTCGGAGGCGAATACCGGGGTGGGTGACGACGTGGAGGTCGCTGTCTTGTCGTAGGGCTTGGCGGGCGTGCATCCGCTGAGGAGCGCGACGACGCTTAGCGAGGCGATTGCGGTCAGCAGGTGGCGGGTTCGCATGGGACGACCTCTTCCAATAGGAGTTCGAATGGTGGGGTGCTGGCCGTGACGAACGTGACGTCGACGAGTTTGCGGAGCGCGGGGGCGGGGACCTCCCAGCCGCGGTAGTCGACCGTGTGTACCTGCGAGGTGTCGAGGCAGAGACGCATCGTGATGGAGGCGACCCCTACCCCGTAGTCGAACTGCTCGGAGAGGGTGACGGTGTCGAACGTCGTGGATCCGCTGGTGGTGTATCTGCCGAGGCGGAGGAGGTCGAGTTGGGCCTGCTCGACCTCGAACTGGCGCGGAGTGACGAGTGATCTCAACTTCTCCGCGCTCACACCCGAGGCCGTGACCTCATCGCGGACGAGTAGGTAGCGCGCGAAGGCGTCTCGAGCCGACGAGAAGGCGACAGTCGCGCTGTCGAACGCGTGGTCGTGGCCAGCACGGGAGAAGGTCGGCGGCGCCGAGCATCCGCTCAGAACACCGACGAGCGAGACGATGACCACCCACCCCAGCCTGTGCACGCCGACGACGGTAAGCGAAGTCGACGCGGCGGGCCGCGAATTATCCACAGCGCTAGGCTCGACAGCGTGAAGGTGACGGGCCCTTGGGAGCGCGCGGCGCGCGGCGCGATGCTGCTTGCGGACGACGGGGGCATGCGCCCCTCGATCTTCGCGGAAATGTCGGCGCTCGCATTATCCACGGGGTCGATCAACCTCGGTCAAGGTTTTCCCGACGAGGACGGACCGCGCGAGGTTCTGGAGGCGGCGCGTGATGCGATCGCTGACGGGCTCAACCAATATCCGCCCGGCATCGGCATGCCCGTGCTGCGGGAGGCGATCGCCGCGCATCAGTCTCGGTTCTACGGCGTCACCGTCGACCCAGTAGCCCAGGTACTCGTCACTGCTGGTGCGACGGAAGCCCTTGCGGCGAGCATCCTCGCGCTCACAGATGTCGGTGACGAGGTCGTGACCTTCGAGCCGTTCTACGACTCCTACGCCGCACTCATCGGGTACGCGCGAGCCACGCATGTGACTGTGCCCCTGCGAGCACCCAGCTTCCTTCCCGATCACGATGACCTTCGTGCCGCCGTGACCGACCGCACGCGTCTGATCATCGTCAACTCACCCCACAACCCGACCGGTGCGGTCCTTCCGCGCGAGACGCTCGAACTTCTCGTCGAGCTCGCCCACGCACATGACGCGATCATCGTCACCGACGAGGTTTACGAGCACCTGACGTTCGACGGGATCGATCACATCCCGATCTCGAGCCTCGCGGGCGGCTTCGACCGCACCATCACGATCTCGAGCGGCGGGAAGACGTTCAGCGCCACGGGGTGGAAGATCGGGTGGGTTGTCGCGCCGGCGCCTCTGGTGTCAAGCATTCTGGCGGTGAAGCAGTTTCTGACCTTCGTGAACGGCGCGCCATTCCAGCCCGCGATAGCTGTCGGGTTAGGACTTGACGACAACTTCTTTGCGGATGCTGCGGCCACCCTTCAGGCCAAGCGCGACCTGCTCTCCGCCGGCTTGGAGCGCGCGGGGTTTGCGGTCGGGCACCCGCAGGCCGGGTATTTCGTCATTGCTGACGCCTCCCCGCTCGGGGTCACCGACGCCGCAGACTTCTGCCGGGAGCTGCCCGCCCTCGCGGGAGTAGTCGGGGTTCCCGTGTCTGCGTTCGTACGACCAGAGCGTCGATCGGAGTACGCGAGTCTCGTGCGGTTCGCGTTCTGCAAGCGCGTTGATGTGCTCGAGCGCGCCGCAGCACAACTTGCCGACCTGCGACGTTAGTGGTCGGTACAGGGCAGTTCGAGCGCTAGAACGGCGGAGGGTCGGCGAGTCGGGTCGCACCCGTGGGGCTCGTCCACGTGAGCCCCGATTCGGTGTGCTCGACGCGCCAGTTGGTCTGGTGCTTCAGTCGGTGATGATGTCGGCAGAGATGGGCCAGGTTGGCAGCCTTCGTGCCCCCACCGAAAGCCCAGTCGACCGTGTGGTCGATGTCGCACACCGTGGTCGATCGACCGCACCCGGGGAACACGCAGCCGCCGTCTCGGACCGCCAACCAGCGCTTGAGGTCGGCGGGCACCCGATAGCTCGTGCGGTCGACGTCGAGTACTGCGCTCGAGACAGGGTGGGTGAGGATGCGCGAGAACGACGGTGCATGCGCAGCGAGCGCGCGGGCTGTCTGCGCGTCGATGGGACCGAAGCCATCGAGATGCGCGGGTTCGTCGTCGACGTCGAGGAGCGTGAGCACGGGAACCGTCACGGCGACCGTGACGCCGACAGCATCGGTCGAGCCGAGCACACCCGCGAGCAGATCACGCGCGACGTCCGCGCGCAGTTGAGCAAGCGATCGTCTCTCGTCGGGATGCGAAGCGAGGGAGACCGCCGCGGCGTCGACGTGCGCCATCGCCCTGGATGCATCGGCGACGGGGAGGTAGGCGGTGAGCCAACACATGCCGTCCACGTCAGGCTCGACGAACAACCGACGGTCGAGCGCAGCCCGGGCGTGCCGCTCGGGCAGGGTGCGGGGGTCGATACGGTCTCGCGCTGACCGTGCGAAGGGACGGAAGCGGGCGGGTGCGAGCATCGTGGCGCGCTCGAGCACGGCATCCTCGAATGCTCGACAAGTTTTCTCAGAGAGATCGGCGGCGAGCTGCGCAATCACGCGGGCATTCGCGGCCCGGATGTCGCCCAACCGAAAGAGCTCCCACACGCGGGGCAGTCGACGCAGGAGGGTGCCAGCCTCGTGAGCATGGGTACGGACGGTGCTCTCGGCGAGCCCTAATCGCACCGCGATGTCGGCCACGGCGGCACGCTCCGCATACTCAACCGCATCGCCGTCGCGCAGGAAGGGCGCATACACCTCGGGGAACGCCCGGGCCTCGACGAGGATGGCGTGTACCGCCAAGAGTTGGTCGGCAAACGCGATGGTGGCGGCCCGCGCCGCGAACTCCGCACGCGCGAGCGTGAATTCCACGCGCACCTCGGCGCGACGCTCGTCCGCGTGCGGTGAAAGGATCATGATGCGATTAGATCAGGGGCCACTGACATTGGGGATCAGACTATAAATGCTGATCAGAACTCTATTTTGGGACGGACTTGAGCGCTACACGCCAGCCCCGGCGGGCGCGAGCGGGAGGATGACCCGGAACTCCGTACCCACACCCTCCTCACTCTGAACGGCCATCGTCCCGTGATGAGCCGTCACGATCGCCTTGGTGATCGTGAGTCCCAACCCGACGCCTGGGACCGCGTTTCGGGTCGCGGTGGTCGCACGGAAGAACCTAGAGAACAGTTGGTCGAGCTCCGACTCAGGAATCCCCATTCCGGTGTCACGCACCGAGATGACCGCATTGCCCTCGTCGACCGAGAGGTGCACCTTGATCGAACCGCCACGCGGAGTGAACTTGATCGCGTTGGAGATCAGGTTGTCGATGGCTTGCCCGAGACGCACCGGGTCGCCCGCGACGACCGGGGTTTGCGTGACGGTCTCGACGAGGTCGATGCCCGCAGCATCCACCGCTGGCAACGCCGACTCGACCGCGGCAGTGACGATGGAGTCGAGCGAGACATCGCGGATGTCCAGGGGGAACTTGCCCGATTCGACCTGCGCGGTGAACAGCAGGTCGCCCACGAGCCGCAGCAGCCGGTGTGCGTTGCGTTCGGCGACGCCGAGATACTGCTGCTGCTCATCGGAGAGCGGATGCTCCTCGTCGTCGCGCATGAGTTCGAGGTACCCGAGGATGGAGCTCAGCGGCGTTCGAAGCTCGTGCGAGATGAGCCCCACGAATTCGTCTTTGAGCCGCGAGACTTCGCGGGCCTTGGTGACATCGGAGGCCACGAAGAGGTAACCACGGGTGTCGCCGTTCTCGTCGACGCGCTTCGTGACGGAGAGCTGAACGGGAACCTCCGAGCCGTCCGCGCGCACGTACGTCCACTCGCGGCTCTCCGCCCGACCAAGACGAGCACTCTCGACCAATGCCGAAAAGCCAGGATTGAGCACCGTCTCACCCGGAGGGTAGTTGAGCTCGCGCGCGTAAGCCTCGAGCTCCTCGGGGACGTGGAAGTCGAAGATGTGCAACTTGTCTTCTGCCTCTTCGGCCGTGGGGCCAAGGAGGCTCGTGGCTCCCGGGTTCCACAGCTCGATGAGGCCCTCCTGGTCGGTGCCGACCACAGACTGCTCGGTGACGGCGGCCCAGACGCTGCGGAACATGCGGTCGTACGCGCGATACCGGGCCTCGCTCTCCTGAAGCTGGGCCGCGTACTCGACGGTGCGCTGAAGCATCTGCTCGCGTTCGTCGGCGAAGGCCCTGATCGACGCGAGTTGCGCGCGGCCCTGGCGAGCGAGCTCGTTGACGATCGCGGCGGCCGCAGCGAAGACGAGTGGCGTGAAGATGCCACGCAGCCAGTCAATCGACTGGGTGGGCACGCCGAGCCCCAGGCTGAAAGGGAGGAAGAGCGCCATCGAGGTGCCGAGAGCCGCGTACACGATGTACCTTCGGCCGGCGCCAGAGGCAATCCAGATGACCGGGAGGATGATGAGCGCGGTGAACAGCGACGCGACACCGCCCGTGCCCGCGCGGAAGGCGCCGACTGCGATGATGTCGATCGCGGGAATGATGAGGGCGTAGCGTGCGAGCTCTGGCTTGAACGTGAAGAGCACAGCGAGTGCACTCGCCACACCGACGAGCGCAACCCCGACCCAAAAACTCGGTGGATGGGTCACATTGATGTCGTCGAACATCACCAAAATGATCGCGGCGCCGAGGAACCCACCGATCGTCGCCGACTGCTTCACAAACGTGGACGGTCGGTCGAGAGGATCGGCCGCCCAGGATCGCGCACGGCTAATGATGGTCATCGCGGCTCCTTGCCGATAGCGAGCCACGCGACGAGCTCACGCGGGCTGAATGGCTTGGCAAAGAAGTAGTCGGCTCCAGCGGCGATCCCGATGGCCCGTGCACTGTCGTCGACGGAAGCTGACAGCAGCAAGATACGAAGGTCGCCGGACTCGGGATCCGAGCGCGCAGCCCGGCACACGTCGATGCCGTTCATCTCAGGCATTGAGATGTCGAGTATCGCGAGGTCGGGTCGGTGCTTCCGGATCGCTGCGAGCGCCGAAGCGCCGTCGGAGACGCTCGCCACGATCTCGAGCCCAGCCTTCGTCGCGGCGATCGAGACGAGTTCGCGGATGTCGGGCTCATCGTCTGCGATCACGACGGTGTGCCGCATGCCTTCGTCGCTCATTGGATGTCTGTCCACTTCGGGACCGTGTCCCTGAGTACCTGGCGCACCTGCTCACCCGTGAAGGGCTTGGGAAGGGTCGCCTCAGCGATGGGAAAATCCATAGCATCCAACACCGAGGTCACCGCGACAGCACACCCGGGTCGGTCACGCTTGAGCCGCTCGATGAGCGCCCACCCATCCATCCCGGGCAGCACGAGGTCGATAACGGCGAGATCAGGCGTGAGCGATTCGTACGCAGAAATCGCGTCCTCGGCGTTCTCGACGATCGTCACGGTACATCCCGCGCGCTCGAAATAGCGGCGGAGTAGACCCGCCTGGTCGGCGCTGTCCTCCACCACGAGTACGTTCACGTTCTCCGTCATTCGAAGAACACCTGCCTTATCACTACGAGGATGCCGACGACCGCGAGTGCGATCGCCGCTTTGCCGACGAGCCACCGCTCGGCGCGAGCGTTGGCGCGAATCTCCCGCTGGAGATATGCGTCCCCCGGGTTGCGCGGATCGATGGGCTCTCCCATCGCGTGCCGTCCGCTCATCCGGCCACCCGACCAATCTTCTCCGTCTTGTCCCACACCGCTTCGACGTGGCGGAACTCCTTGATGTAGGAGTCGACCGTGACGGCGCACAGCAGCGGACCGTAGCCGACGAGGTAGACGAGTGCGGGGCTGAGGATGCGCCCAACCCACGTCGACTCGATGAGCTTGGCGATCCAGGCACCCAGCATCGCGAGCGATATCCAGGCGTACACGAACAGGGTCCAGCCGGCCTCGAACTGTGGAGACAGAGTGATGCCGAAGAGAGCGGGAATCTGCTTCTCGATGAGTCCGGGAAAGAAGGCGGTGATCATGACGACGATAGACACGATGCCGGGAAAGAAGATCGCCTCCCTCCAGCTCCCCAGGCCCGTTCGCCCGTCGAGCTGCACGGCGAGAGCGATCGTGTACACATACGTGCACGCTGCCGTGATCCACATGGCACGGAAGATGATCGTGGCGAGGTCACTCTCGATCAGGTAGAGGCCGATGAGTCCCACCGACGAAACAATCATCGCGACCGGCAGAAGGAGGATCGAGAACCAGAAAATGCCAAACGAGAACTTGCCGAGTTTGTGCACCTTGCTGGGCCGGAACCATACCTTCCAGTAGCGCGAAGTGACCTGCACGTTGCCCCGGGCCCAGCGCAGCCGCTGCTTCCACAGCGCGCCGATCCGCTCCGGCTCCTCCGCGAGCACGACAGCGTGCGGCTCGAAGACCACCTTGCGGCCCTCCAGTTGAGTCTTGAAGGTCGTGATGGTGTCTTCGGCGAGAGACGAGGTGTCGATCTGTCCGCCGATGGCCTCGATGTTCTCGCGCGAGTGCAGCTGGGCTCCCCCGGCGAGGCATGCGACGGCGCCGAGCACATTCTGGGCGCGACGGGCAGCAACCTGGGCGAGCACGTACTCCATGCCGATGAACCGCGTGAGGTAGTTCTTGTCTTGGCTGCCCTCGCGAATGTACGCCGTCACGGCGCCCACCGTCGGATCCGCGAGGTGACGGGTCATGCGGCGCAAAGAGTTGGGCTGGTAGATGACGTCGGCGTCCATGATGAGCAGCGCCTCCATCCAGTCGTCCTCGAGGATGCGACGAATACCGAAGTTGAGCGTGTGCGCCTTACCCTCGCCACCCTTGTCGCGACGCAGGTGAAAGACCGAACCGGGGTAGTGCAGCTCACGCGCCTTGACGACATCGGGCGTGGAATCGGTGCTCGCGTCATCCACGACGAAGATGCGCAGCCGATCAATCGGGTACTCGAGCGACATGAGGCGATCGATGGATGCCCCGATGACCGCGCCCTCGTTCCAGGCGGGCACCACGACCGCGACTCTCGGCAGGTACGGCGCGGCCTTCTTGTAGTGGTTGACGACAGAGTGGAATGGGATCGCGAGAAACTGATAGAGCGTCGCGAGGATCGGAATGGCGCCCATCGCGACGAAGACGAGAAGCAGGATGAGGGTGCCGTTGTAGAGCCACTCGTAGGGGGTCATGCGACCGCCTCATCCACGATTTCGACGACCCGGGAGTAGCGACCCACATCCGAGAAGACGTGGGCGTCACTCGCGGCGACGATCGTCGCACCCGCCTCGATCGCGGCGCGGATGGAGCGCGGCCCCGGGCACGCCCACTTCTCGTTGACCTCGACGATCGTGCCCGTGCGCGCAGCAGCACTCGCCCACGCGCGCAGATGCTCGTCGGTGAGATCGGACTCGTCGAGCCCGATCTTCGGGAGGATCGAGAAACAGTGGGCAAGCTGGGCGTCGGGGGTGCTGTCCATGGCGGCGATGAGTGCCGAGACGAGCATGTCGACGGCGTCGGTGACACCCCATCCCCCCGCGAGGCGGTCGCGCACTTCATCCGGTGCCCACGGTCCGTCGATACCGGGAAACTGGTGGTCGGCGATGACGATCGCGTCGAGGCCACTCAGGGCATGTGGGATGTCGACCTCGCCCGCCGCATTCAGGATTTTCGCCTCGACTCCGGTGAATACCGTGAGCCCCTCGGGCACGTCGTGCCCGGCGACCGCCGCGACGAACTCGGGAACCCAGGTCGTCGACTGCCGCACATGATCGATGAGACGTAGCTGGGTAAGACCCCGGTCGTGGGCGGCGGCGATGTTCTCGGCGATGGTGGACACCGCGTCGTCGGAAAAGGTCGAGTGCACGTGGAAGTCGCCGAGCAGCACGAGCTGACCAGGCTGTCCATCGTGCGCGTTCATCCCTCGTCGGCCCCGTGGGCAGCGTGCTCAGATACGAGTATCTCCGAAGGATCGACGAAGACATCTTCGAGGTAGCGCACGTTCGCGATCTCACGGAAATCGAGCGCCGCGGGCAGGGGAAGGCCGAGCGCGAGGTCGAGCGCGAGGCTCGGCATGTCCACGCCCGCCGCGATCGTGAGCGGCATCGCCCCTGGGAAGCGCGGGTTGACCTCGAGTAGGGCGGGAACTCCGTGGCGGTCGTAGCGCAACTGCACATTGGCGACGCCCGTGAGTGCGATCGCCCGGGCCACAGCGGCGGCCGTCGACTCGAGCGGCTCCGAGTGCACGGTGCGCCCGGCGATCGAGACACCCGAGTCCACCCGCGTGCGGGTGCGTGGCACGGTGGCGATGACCTCGCCGTCGGCGCCCGAGATGACGTCGACCGAGAATTCCTCGCCCGGGAGCATCTCCTGGATGATGAGTGACTCGTCGACGCCGATCGCCTCGAGTGCCGCGCGGTCGTACACCGCGCGGACGCCACGCGAGCCAGCCCCGCTGCGCGGCTTCACGATGACCGGGAAATCCCAGTCACGCGCAATGCCGTCGTCGTTCAGTAACGCGGTATCGGGCACTCGAAGCAGCGGTGCGCATCGCTCGGCGAGCCGATATTTGTCGAGCGTCACCTCGAGCGTCTGGATGCCGGGGGCAGCGAGTACCGCGGGAGCGAGCTCCTCTCGCCGACGTGCGAGCGGCGGTAGCTCGACGTCGACAGTCGAGAACACGACGTCGATCGAGTCGTCCCGGACAAGGCGAATGATCCCGTCGACGAAGGACTCAGAGCGCCCCGGCTCGACGAGCCGCCGGCGTGCAGCGGGTACGAGGTAGAGACCACTCGCCCAACCGTCCATGTCGGCAGCAAACACCTCGACACCCTGACGCGCGAGAAGTGAGCGGATGACCGCGACTCCGGCCGGCCCCCCGGCACCCGTGACCAGAACTTGCGTCATGCAGACTCTCCCCGATCGACCGCGGCCGGACGTTTCCTTACGGGCATCGACATGTCCGCGGTCTCGCGCAAGATCTCGAGGGGCTCCACGCTCGTGCCGCCGCCGTAGCGCGACCAATAGCGTGCCGTGGCGAGCACGAAGTCGGGCTCAAGATACGCGCGCACCTCCTGTGACTGGAAGCACTGCAGCAGCTCGAGTTTCTTGTCGGTAAATCCGTCGATCGAGACAAAGCGTGTCGGACGGAAATCCACGGTCGATGACGGGCTCTGAAAGCACGCCACCGTGCCGACCGCCCGGGTCGCGACGATCGTGGCCTCGTGGACGGCGCGGTGGTCTTGGTGCCGATCGTGTGAGGAGTGGGTGTAGACGATGGTGGGATTCACCTCGCGCACGACCCGTTCGATGATCGCCACCGTGGGACCGGTGTTGGCGATCTCCGTGTCGACCAGGTCCTCCAGGAAGAGACGAGCGCCGAGCAGCTCCGCCGACTTGAGGGATTCGTGCTGGCGGTCATCCGGCGATCCGCCCTTCGCGCCACGTGACAGGGTGAGGATCGTCACCTGGTCGCCCTGCGCCCGGTGGCTCGCAAGGATGCCCCCGACGCCGATCTCGACATCGTCGGGGTGTGCGCCCACGGCGAGTACGAACTCGCGCGGCTTCGATGCCTCCCGGCTCGAGCGTCCCTTCTCCGCGAGACGAAGAACCGTGTCGGCGAGGGTGGCCGCCGACACGGGTTTGGTGAGGAACTCGTCAGCCTGACTACGGAGGGCGCCGAGCGCGTAGTCGACGGAAACATGGGCCGTCATGACGACGACGGGGAGCGCGGGCTGGTCGGCGCGGAGGGTGGCGAGAAGGTCGAGCCCCGTCATCCCGGGCATCTCGATATCGGTCACCACGACGTCGGGGCGGAATTCATCGACGGCCGCACGAGCCAATCGAGGGTCGTTCAGCTCGCGCACCACGCATCCGGCACGGCGCTCGAGCACCGTGCGGGTGTACATCGCGACGTCGGGATCGTCGTCGACGACGAGAACGCGGAACGCATCATCGGTCGTCCCCATAACAACCCTCCCCCTTGCTACAGCTAACTGTAGGCCGCGCTAGTCCCCCGATCTAGCTAATCTGTACCCCGTTTTGGAGTGACACGGGGCGTGCCCGCGGCCACCGTGAAGCGACGCAGGGCGAGCGCCGGATTAACTCTGCGCACCGAATCGATTCTGTCGGGCGTGACCTCAGCGACACCGACCCCCTGGAGCTCCCCCAGGGTCACGAGCTCGACCCCCATGGGGTCAACGACCATGCTGTTGCCGACTCCTACCGGTGGAGTGTGATCGGCGGCGGCCACAAAAACGGTGTTCTCGAGGGCTCGCGCCGTGACGAGCGTGCGCCAGTGGGCCTCCTTGAGCGGACCGCGCACCCACTCCGCGGGCACGAGCAGGAGATCGGCGCCCGCGTCGACGAGCTGGCGACTCACCTCGGGAAAGCGCACGTCGTAGCACGTCTGAAGCCCGACGGTGAAACCTTCCCACGAGAAGAGCTCGGGGGCGACGATCTCGCCGGGGCGGATCCATTCGGACTCCTTCGCTCCGAACGCGTCATACAGGTGCACTTTGCGGTACACCGCGACGACGGCGGAGGTGGGGCCGACGGCAACGAGCGTGTTGCTCACACGATCCTGATCCGCGGTGCGCTCGACGATGCCCGCGACGAGATGGATGCCGAACTCGCGCGCCAGATCACCGAGGCCGGCCACGAAAGGGCCGTCGAGCGACTCGGCGGCCGCCACCCAGTGGTGCCCCATTTCTGCGTGAAACCATGACGTGTACTCGGGGAACACCACGAGCGTCGCTCGGCGGTGCACCGCCTGCTGTGTGAGACCACGCACCGACTCGAGGTTCGCGACCGAATCGTCGACCGGGGCGAACTGGGCGACCGCGATAAGGCTCATGGGGCCAGCCTAGAGGCCTATCCCTGCTCGACGATCTGCTGCCGATAGGGAAGCAACGCCGCCTTCAGGCCGACCCCCACCACGCCGACGAGACGACCGTGGCGGTAATATCCGACCGCGACCTCCCCCGCGAGATCACCCTCCACGATGCTCACCTCATCCGCGAGTCCGGGCAGGCCGTAGGCCTGCAGCTTGATATCGAACTGGTTCGACCAGAACGAGGGCATGGGCGCGAACGGCTGGGTTGCCGCCGTGTCGTCGCCCGCGAGCCATCCGCCGAGCACGGCACCGGCGCGTTTGCCAGTGTCGGTAGGGATGTTCCAGTGCTCGATGCGCCGAGGCACCTCATCGAACAGGGGGTTCGGGAAGCGCGCGATATCACCGACGACGTAGACGTCATCCCGAGCGCCCTCGCTCGTCACCGCGCGCAGAGCGTTGTTCGCGAGCACCCCATCGCTCAGATCGAGACCGCTACCCGCGAGCCAGTCGTCATTGCAGTCCGAGCCGATCGCCTCGATGACGACATCGGTCGGGATGATGCGACCGGTGCTCGTCGTGACACTCTCGACGCGCGCAGTGCCCTCCAGCGCCGCGACCGTGGCTCCGAGCTCGAACGCGACCCCCTGCGCCTCGAGGCGACCACGCAGCTCGCGCGCGAGCATCTCCCCCAGGGGGCGGATCATCGGTTCAGCACTCGGGGTGACGATCGTGACGGTGCAGCCAAGTTTGGTTGCGGTGGAGGCCAGTTCGCAGCCGAGGAAACCGGACCCGACGACCGTCACGCGAGCGCCAGGCTCGAGCTCGGCTCGCAGCGCCATCGCATCATCCAGAGAGCGGACGGCGTGTCGGCCCGCCAGTGCAGGGAGGTCGAGACGGCGAGGGCGCAAGCCCGTCGCGATGACGAGCGCTCGGAACGGGAGCGTCGCCGTGTCGGTGGTGATGGTTCTGGCGTCGAGGTCTACCGCCGTGGCGCGCGAGCCGAGCATCCATTCGACGTCTGAGGTCTCAGCCCGCGCGGGGAAAGCGACGGCCTCGTGAGTTACCTCGCTCGAGAGCACGTCTTTTGACAACGGGGGCCGGTTGTACGGCAAGTGCGCCTCGTCGCCGACGATCTGGATCGCGCCCGAGTAGCCCGAACGGCGCAAGGATTCGGCCGTGCGCAAGCCGCCCATCGCGGCACCCACAATGACGACGGGAGCGGTCATTCGACGATGCGGATAGCCTGCATGGGACACACGTCGACGGCCGATTCCACGTTCGCACGCTCTGACTCATCCGCCTCAGCCAGGTACTCGAGCTTGTCATCGTCGTTGAGATGGAAGATGGCAGGTGCCTCGAACACGCACTGGCCGTAGTGCTGGCACTGCGTCATGTCGACGTCGATCTTGATCATGGGCGTTCCTCTACTGTCGACGGGTACAGATCTTTGGACGGGGTTCGGATACCTCGGAACTCCCAGTCTCCCCCGAGCGCGGTCGAGATGACCTCCTCGCTCTCGGTGGGCTGCGCGCCGACATCGGTGCGAATCGGTGTGGGGCCATCGACGATGTGGTTGCGCAGGATGCCGAGTCCCTCGACCTCCACCTCGACGACGTCTCCCGGCTCGACCGGGCGCGAGAATGCGGGCGTGCCAGAGAAGAGCAGATCTCCGGGGCTCAGGGTGATGGTGCGCGCGATATCGGCAACCAGGTAGTGCATGTCCCACTCCATGTGGTCGGTCGAATCATCCTGGCGCACCTCGCCATTGACGATCGTGCGCAACTGTTTGCCACGGAAGTCCCAGTCCGTCACCACGCCGGGACCGACCGGGGCGAGCGTGTCACTACCTTTGACGCGGAGCATGGATCCGGCGTCGGTGTCACGGAAGTCGTGCAAACCGTAGTCGTTGCCGATCGTGTAGCCCGCGATGTACTCGCCCGCCTCGGCGGGAGAGATGTTGCGCGCCGTGCGACCGATGACGATGACGATCTCACCCTCGAAGTTGAGCCACTTGCATCCCAGCGGGCGCACGACCCCCGCCCCATGACTGTTGAGCGCCGTCACCGGTTTCTGAAAGTACGTGGGCGCGGCGGGGAGCTTCGTCATGAACTCTTCGGTGCGGCTCGCGTAATTCAGGTGCACGGCGATGATCTTCGACGGAACTGTCGGCGGCAAATGGTGCGCTTCGTCCACTGCCACCTCGCGACCGTCGCCAGCAACGAGGACGTCTCCGTGGCGCTCGACCTCGACGGGGTAACCGTCGAGCAGAATTCGGCGAAACTCGCGCCCTGATCTAGTCACGCGACAGCACGAGATTCTTCGGTGCGGGGAAGCCACCCTCCGGCTTCGGGAACCAGACGTGCACCTGACCGGTGCCGATCGAGTTCTCGTACTCGCTGTACTGCACGCCGGGAGCGGTGCACTGCTCCTCGCCGATGGCGCCGATCGTGAGCAGCCAGTGTCCGAACATGGCCTCCGGGCGGAACTTGTGGAACGCGGGCATCGTCTCGAGAACCTTGGCGTGGTCGCCGGCGGCGAACCACTCCAGGCGCTCGAGGTCGGCCGCGAGCGCTCCCTCCGAGTAGATGTGACTCGGGTCAGCCATCTCGTGCTTGCGTAGCTCGCGGAGTTTGTAGAACGTGTGCGACAGCGCGCCCGAGGCGAGCAGGATGACCCGGCGGTCGCTCTTGGCGATCGCCTCGCCTATCGCGCGACCCGCGCGCAAAAAGTCCTCGTCGGTCGCGGTCTGGCAGACGGAAACGCTGACCCACTTCTTGTCGGGGAGCCCCTCACCCAGGAACTTCCACAGGTTGATGGTCGCGTACATGACGGGGAGGTCGGGGTCGTCGATCGGGGTGATCCACGTGCCGTTCTTCTCGTCTTGCTCACCGATGAGGTTCGCGAGCTCGGGATCGCCCCGGTAGTCGAACGGGACCCCGTGCATCCCGCGTGGCAGCTCCTCAGAGGTGAACAGACCGTGGCGGCGCGCGTGCGAAGTGACGATGAACTCCACGGTGGATGCCCAGTGGCTGTCGAGAACGATGACGGTGTCATAATCGTCGTTCTCGAAGTAGTCCTTGCGTAGCTTCTCGAGACCCTCGACGAGCGTCGTGTCCTTGCCCTCATTGAGCTCCATGCGCACATCTTTCGGCAGCATGATCGTGGGGACGTGGGCGATGAGGCCCACTCCGACTACTTCACCCATGTGTTTCGTCCTTTCATGACGATGTCTTCCATCCGGTGGGGGCGACGACCGTGTTCTTCACGTCGGCGTAGAAATCGAATGACCAGGTGCCGCCCTCGCGGCCGATACCGGACTTGCGCGAACCGCCGAACGGGGCACGCAGGTCGCGCACGAAGAAGCAGTTGACCCAGATGGTGCCGGCGACCAGTCGTTCGGTGATGCGTCGGGCATGGTCGCGGTCACCCGAGACGACGATCGCCGCGAGACCGAACTCGGTGCCGTTGGCGAGCTCGATGACCTCGTCATCGGTCGAGAAGGTCTGCATGGTGAGCACGGGTCCGAAGACCTCCTGGGTGACGATCTCGCTACCCGCCGCAGGCTGCCTCACCAGCGTGGGCTTGAAGTAGAGACCGCCGAGGGCGGAGTTTGGCTCGCCGCCCCACTCGATGTTCGCGCCCTCGGCGGTCGCCCGGTCCACGAATCCCTTGATGCGGTCGAAGTGCTTCTGGTGCACCTGGGGACCAATATCACTCGCCGGGTCGCGCGGGTCGCCCTGGGTGAGAGCTGCGGCCTTCGCCCGGAACGCCTCAGCGAACGCATCCGCTATTGATTCGTGGACGAGGATGCGCGTACCCGAGAGGCACACCTGACCGGCGTTGTCGTACTGCTCGACAGCGAGGGTGGCGGCGAGTTCGATGTCGGCGTCGTCGAGCACGATGCACGGACTCTTGCCCCCGAGCTCGAAGCTCACGGGGGTGAGGTTGTCGGCCGCGGCACGTGCGATGGTCTTCGCGGTGGGGACCGATCCGGTGAACGAGATGCGGCTGATGCCGGGGTGCGCAACGAGCGCGGCTCCCGCCTCTGCACCGAAGCCCTGCACGACGTTGAAGGCCCCCGCGGGAAGCCCCGCCTGCACCGTGAGGTCGGCGAACGCGGATGCCGTGAGCGGAGTCCACTCGGCAGGTTTGAGTACGACGGTGTCACCGGCGGCGAGCGCAGGGGCGATCTTCCAGGTCGCGAGCATGAGGGGAGCGTTCCAGGGGGTGATCAGGGCGGCGACACCCGACGGATCCCAGGAGATGTGGTTAGTGTGACCCCGCGTCTCGAAGTCGGGATGGCTGAGGTCGTTGACGGCGTAGTCGGCGAAGAAGCGAAGGTTGTGCGCGACGCGGGGCATGACACCGCGGATGTTGCTCCGCAAGAGACCCCCGTTGTCGAGCGTCTCGAGGTTCGCGAACGAGTCAAGGTTCTGCTCGACGAGGTCGGCGAGGCGGTGCAGGATCGCCCCGCGTTCTTGTGGGCTCAGTCGCGACCAGGTGGGGAATGCGGTGCGCGCGGCCTGCACCGCGCGGTCCACCTCGACTTCGCCGCCACGGGCAATGTCACCGAGGAAACTACCGTCGATGGGACTCGTGTTGCGGAACGTGTCGCCGCTCTCGACCCGTTCTCCCCCGATGAAGTGCCGCGTGTCGACGTGCAGGCCCGCCACCTCGATCGTCGACTCCGTCGCCATCGCTACCCACCTCGTCGTAAGTCATTCGGATGCTAATGACTTACTGTAGCGGGCGACGCCGCGGACTGGCTAGTCCTGGTGCGTGAAGCTAGTCCTGGCGCTCGACGTTCGCGGTCACGAGGCGCAGCATCTCGGCGAGCTCCGGTCGTTGCCCAGCGGCGATGGGGCTCGCGATGTGCTGCTCCTGCTGGTTGAAGGCGGGAAACAGCGTGGTCATGAGTTCGCGCCCAGCATCCGTCAGTGTGACCACCACGAGCCGACCGTCGGTCTCCGACTTTCGACGGGTGAGCCACCCCCTGCCTTCGAGCGTGGAAAGGACGCCGGTCAGAGTCGCCTTGGAGAATCCGCCCTCGAGCGCGATCTGACGCGTCTCGATTGGCTCCCAGATCCAAGTAACCCAGAGCACGACGAACGCCGTCCACGACAGATTGTGCTCGGAGAGCACCGTGCGCTCGAAATGGTTGCGCACAGCGTTGGCGGCCCGGAAGAGGTTCGACGCCACGGCCATTGCCGTGTAGTCGAGCGGGAGGCCACCGAGCTTCTGCTCGACCTGCAGCTCGGTCTCCGAGAGAGTGTGCGGTCCGGCCATCGGTCCCCCCTTTCATTCACAAGCCCGGTTCTGAGGCAAGCTTAGGTGACACGCGCGAGGCAGGGGTTATCATTTGTTCGCATCCTAACGACGGGAGTATCCAGTTGGTTTCAACGACGAACATCAGCCTGGCCAACCTCGACCTGTTCGAGTCCGGCAATCCGTGGGCCGCCTTCGACGAGTTGCGCACGAACGACCCCGTGCACTGGGATGACGAAGACTCCCCCAACCACGGATTCTGGTCACTCACCCGCTACCACGACATCGTCGGCGTGCTGCGTGACACCGAGACATTCTCGAGCGAGCGCGGCGGCGTCAACCTCGAAGAACTCGACCCCGAGCAGATCGAGGCTCGCAAGTCCATGCTCGAGACCGACGGCGTGCGCCACCGGTCGCTGCGTCGGCTGATGCAGGGCGAGTTCACGCCTCGGGCGGTCGCCGGCTACGAGACGTTCCTGCGGGGGCTCACGGCATCCACCCTCGACGCTGCCTTCGCGAAAGGCGAGTTCGATTTCGTGAAGGAGGTCGCGGCAGACTTCCCCATTCGCGTGCTCGCGAAGATGCTCGACGTGCCCGACGCCGACATCTACAAGCTCATTGACTGGGGCAACCGCATGGTCGGCAACGACGACCCAGAACACTCAGACGTGCTCGCGTCGAGCGAGGAGAGCGAGAAGTACCGCCTCCTGCCGTTCCGCTCCCCCGCCGCGCTCGAGGTCTTCGAGTACGGACGGGCGCTGGCCGACGAGCGCCGCGGAGGCGACCGCACCGACCTCGTCTCGCGGCTCGTGAACCAGAATCCCGAAGATGGCATTCCGCTCTCTGAGCGCGACTTCAATAGCTACTTCCTCTTGCTCGTCGTTGCCGGCAACGAAACCACCCGACACACCATCACCCACTCGATGAACTACCTCATCCAGAACCCCGACCAGCTCGCGCTGTTGCAGGAGCGCCCCGAGCTCATCCCGTGGGCGGTAGAAGAGTTCCTGCGTCTCGCGAGCCCCGTGTACCACTTCCGCCGCACGGCCAACGTGGACACCGAGATCGACGGCAAGAAGATCAAGGCGGGCGACAAGGTCGTGACGTGGTTCGCCGCGGGCAACCGCGACGCCCAAGTTTTCGACAACCCCTACGAGATGGATGTCACGCGCAGCCCGAACGAACACATGGCGTTCGGGCGCGGAGGCCCCCACATGTGCCTCGGCAACGCCCTGGCACGCCTCGAGATCCGAATCATGTTCGAAGACCTGCTCACGCGCGTCTCGAGCGTCACGGCCCTCGGCGAGCCCTCCAAACTTCGCAGCAACTTCGTCAATGGCATCAAGCGCTTCCCCGTGCGGGTCGAACTGAAGTGAGAGTGCACGGCGAATCTCACGTGGTGTGGGGCGACGAGTCGGATGTCGTGCAGCTCGCACTCGACTGGACGGCGGGTCGGGTCGTTCGACGCACCGATCCGCACTCGACCGCGCGACCCGCACCCGCCCTCGCCGCCGACGCGGGGGCCACGGTCGTGCCGAGAGGGATCGGGGGCGACGAGGCGTTACGCATCTTCGCCACCGTGCTCGAGCCCGCGACGCGTTCCCAGGACGACGCCTACAACCTCGCCTACATCCCCGCCGCGCCGACGCGCGCCGCGGTCGCCTTCGATCTCGTCACGAGCGCCGCGAACATCTTCGGAGGAATGTGGGAGGCCGGCGCCGGCGCGATCTTCGCCGAGAACGAGGCGCTCGCCTGGATCACCGGCCTGCTGGGCTGGCCCGAAGAATCTGGTGGATGCTTCGTCTCCGGCGGCACGTCGGGAAACCTCTCCGCGCTCATGACCGCGCGCGAAACGGCCAAGACCCGACGCGGCGGTCGGCCCGCCGGCGGGTGGAAGCTCGCCTGCACCGAGAACGCCCACTCATCTATCGCCTCTGCCGCCCGCGCACTGGACGTCGACATCGTTCCCGTCGCAGTCGACGACCGAGGGCATCTCACGGGTGCCGCCCTGCGGACAGTGCTCGAACGCGAACCCGACGTCTTCGCTGTCGTCGCGTCGGCCGGAACCACCAACGAGGGACTCATCGACGACCTCGCCGACATCGCCGATGTCTGCGAAGAATTCGAAGTGTGGATGCACGTCGACGGTGCCTACGGGGGTGCGGGCCTCGCAGCGCCGAGCGTGCGCCCCCTGTTCGACGGTATCGAGCGCGCGGACAGCTTCATCGTCGACCCGCACAAGTGGCTCTTCGCTCCCTACGACTGCTGCGCACTCGTCTACCGGGAGCCCGCCCTCGCGCGCGCCGTGCATGCCCAGCACGCGAGCTACCTCGACCACATCGACCGAGACTCCTGGAATCCCAGCGAGTTCGCCCTGCACCTCTCCCGCCGTGCGCGCGGACTCCCCCTGTGGTTCAGTCTCGCCACCCACGGCACCGACCGGTATCGCGACGCGATCGAGAAATGCCTCGCGACGGCGCGCGAAGTCGCGGAGTCGATACGGGCATCCGAATTCCTCCACCTGTCGCGGGAGCCTGAGCTCTCCGTGCTCATCTTCGAGCGCCCCGGATACACCGATGCGCAGTACGAAGCGTGGTCGCGTACGACCGCCGACGAAGGCATCATGCTGTGCGTGCCCACCACGTGGCGCGGTCGCACGGTGCTTCGACTCGCGTTCGTGAATCCGGACACCGACGCGAAAGCGGTCGTGCTCGCGCTGCAGACCCTAGGACGCTAGAAACGCGCTAGACCAGCTTCGCGACGCGTTCTAGGAACGCGCTAGACCAGCTTCGCGACGCGTTCTAGGAACGCGTCGACGAGGGCGATCGTGCGCTGTTCGGCGGCAGCCTCCTCGGCACGCGTGTGGGCGATCATCCGCTCGGGATCTTGACCGTCAGCCACGACCTGCTCGACCCCACCCTCGCGCAGCCACCCCTCGAGCGCGGCAGAGTTGAGTTCGGGGTGAAACTGCACGGCGAGACTGCGTCCCACCGTGAACGCCTGTGATGAGACGGCATTGCGCGCGACCTCGGTGGCCCCTGAAGGCACGGTCCACTCGTCGTAGTGAAAGTGAAACCACGGGCCGGGAGAGACGAGCTCGGGATCGTCGGTGTGGATCGCCGTCCAGCCGATCTCGGCCTTGCGGGCGCGTGCAACCGTACCGCCGAGCGCCCGAGCCAGGAGCTGACCCCCGAAGCAGATTCCGAGCACGGGGATGTCCCGTTGCACCGCCGTGCGCACCCACTCGAGCTCGGGCAGCAGCCAGCGACCGATGCACGCGTCGTCCCATGCTCCCCATGGCGCGCCCATGGGCACGATGAGGTCGTAGCGATCGAGCTCCGGAAACGAGAACTCGACATTGGGGGTCGCGAAGTTGGACTCATCCACGACCAGCACCTCGTCGACCTCGAACCCGCGATCGCGCAGTCGCTGTGACACGGGACCTGTGGGGCTCACATGATCGTGCTGGACGAAGAGGGCTCGCATCGCGTTAGTATCTCACTAATCGTTCAGTGCCGAACGATTATTCGCGGAGGTCTCATGAGTATCGACATTGCTGCTCTTCGTGCCGAACTCGACGCTCGTGGCGTCGACGTCCTGCGCCTGATTTTTCCCGACATTCTGGGCATCACGCGGTCGAAGGACCTGCTCGTGAGCCAGCTGGAGAAAGCCAAGGCACCCGCGTTCTGCCAGGGCGTGTGGGTGACCACCACCCGCGGCGGCGTGCTCGACGGAAACGACATCATGTCGACGGGTCTCCCCGATCTCATTACGCGCATCGATCCGTCGACGCTCACGATGATGCCGTGGGAGCCGGGCGTCGCCATGGTGATCGCCGACTCGTTCAATTCCGACGAGAGCGTGAATGAACTCGCTCCGCGGTCGGTGCTGCGCTCGGTCATCCAGAAGTACGAAGCGCTCGGATTGAGCCCCGTCGTCGGCCCCGAGCTCGAGTTCTACATCGCCGAATACGACGACGAGTCGGGCTGGCGCCGGGCAATCCAGCGCACCGGGCGTGTGTACACGACGGGCGCCTGGGTCGACCCCGACGGCACCTTCCTGCACCTGCTGCGCATGCTCGACCAGATGGAGATCGGCGTCTTCGCCGGCAACCACGAGTTCAGCCCGTCGCAGTACGAGATCAACCTGTGGCACAGCGAGGCGATGGATGCCGCCGATCGCACGTTCCTCTTCAAGACCGCCGTGCGCGACATCGTGGCCCGAGAGGGCAAGCACGCGACCTTCCTCGGCAAACCGTGGGGCGACGAGGGCGGCAGCGGCTTCCACCTGCACTTCTCCGTTGTCGACTCGAAGACAGGTGCCAACCTCATGGCGGAGGGCGATCAGCTCTCCGCGCGAGCGGGTCACCTCATCGCCGGCATCCTCGCCAACTCGGCAGCACTCGCCGCGTTCACCAACCCCACCATCAACGCCTACAAGCGCCTCGGACCGGACACCCTCGCCCCCTACCGTGCCAACTGGGGGCACGACAACCGATCGGCGATGCTGCGGGTTCCCCCCGAGCGCGGCGCTGGCACGCGACTCGAGGTTCGGGTGGGAGATGGGGCGGCCAACCCCTACCTGCTCATCGCGGCGATCCTCGCGGCCGGACTCGACGGGCTCACGCGTGAACTTGAGCTACCTGCCGAGGCCGAGGGGTGGGCGTACGAGAACGAGGCCGCGGCCATCCTGCCCGTCACGCTCACCGAGGCGCTGGATGCCCTCGCCGCCGACAGCGTCATGACAGAGACCCTCGGAGCCCCGCTCGTCGACACGTTCGTCGTGCTCAAGCGCGACGAGGTGGAGCGGTACGAGGCGGAGGTCGACGACCCGACGACGCGCGAGGTCACGGCATGGGAGGTCGACGAGTACCTCGCCGATTACTGAGGCGAGCTGATTACTGAGGCGAGCTACTGACCACGCAGCGGGCTCGAGTACGCGCTAGACCGGACGGGAGCGGTCGGCCACGAGGTCGCCGCCCGCGAAGGTGACACCGAGTTCGCGATAGTAGCCGCCGAGTATCTCGCCCACCGGAAGGATCGAGTGCAGCTCATCCCACGGCGAATCGGCGAGGGTGAGTTCGGCGTCGCCGCGCCAGGGCTGCCCGAGGTCGGCATCCACACCCCCCATCGTCACGAGTTGGTCGAGTGAGAGTCCCTGGCCCTGGCTGATCGAGGGCATGAAGCGGTTGTGCAGCATGCGGTGGCCATTGACGAATCCGTTGGTCTCAGCGGGTTCCCGCAGCGTCACGATGGCAGAGGCGAGCCGGTGGTCGTAGGCCGAAAGGGATGCCCCGAGCTTGGCTCCGGCCTCGAGCCGTGGCGACGCCTTGCCGTGGTTGAAGAGGCGGGTGACGTGCACCGACCCGAACTTCTTGGGGTAGCCCTGGAACCAGCCTCGCGCGATCGCGAAGTCCTTCGTGACCCAGATCGCCACACAGCGGCTGTAGACCGTTCCCTCATACGAGCACCGGACGACGACGAAGGCCTCGAGGTACTGCGACCGCACGGGGTCGAGCAGTTCGAGTCCGCCTTCGCTGCACGACTGCCAGTCCGCCCAGATGATCGCCACGGCGCCGGGGTGCTCGGGCGCAAGGCCGATGTCAGGCGGGAGAATCGCGCGCACGTTCGCGGGGTCGGTGAGGTACTCGACGCTCAGCAGGGTGCCGGAGTAGTACCACGGCATCTGCGGCACGAGCGCGCTCGATCCGCGGGGCGTGAGGGGCGGGAGGAAGCCGTGGAGTTCGGTCATGGCGGGAAGTGTAGCAAGAGCCCGTTCGTGACCAAATGACCGAAGCCCTTGACGTGCGGCGGGGGTGCCGCCAAGGTGTACACAACGATCGTGCGTATCCGAACGATTTGGGTATCACGAAATTCCTAGCGCTCGAACTCAACGAGGAGTAACAGCATGTCGAATACTTCGTCCGCCCCGACCGAAACCGGGCCCGGCCTGCGCAAGGGCCGCCTGGGAGTCGTCGGAATCGTCTTCTTTGTCGTCGCGGCGTCGGCTCCCCTCGTCGGCATGACCGGCGCGGTGCCCGTCGCCGTCGTGCTCGGCAACGGCGCGGCCGCACCCGGCGCCTACCTCGCCGTGGGCATCACGCTCCTTCTCTTCAGCGTCGGCTACGCCGCCATGAGCCAACGCGTCACCAACGCGGGTGCCTTCTTCGCCTACGTCGGGCGGGGCCTGGGCAAGCCCGCCGGAATCGCCTCGGCATTCGTCTCGATCGTCGCCTACCTCGCGGTGCAACTCGCGATCTATGGCTTCTTCGGCGGAGTCGTCGCCGCCCAGGTGGGCCTCATCCCCTGGTGGGCCTGGTCCCTCATCGCCTGGGTCATCGTGACAGCGCTCTCCCTCCTGAGCGTCGACGTGGGCGCCAAGGTGCTCGGCGTGCTCCTGAGCCTCGAACTGCTCGCGCTGCTGGTGACGGCCATCGCGATCCTCGTGACCGGCGGACCCGAGGGCATCAACTTCGCCGCGTCGTTCTCGCCCGACCAGATCCTCGTCGGCGGCCTCGCCGGATCGGCAGGCATCGCTTTCGCCTTCGCGTTCGCCTCGTTCATCGGATTCGAGGCAACCGCGATCTACGGCGAGGAATCGAAGGAGCCCAAGCGCATCGTCCCCCGCGCCACCTACCTTGCTGTTGCCACCATCACCGTCATCTTCGCTCTCGTCTCGTTCGCGATGGTCACGGGCATGGGATCCTCCGCCGTCATCGACCAGACCCTCGAACGCTCGGGCGGCCTCGCAGATCCCGCAGCGGTGCTCTTCTCCCTCGCCGCCGAGTACGTCGGACCGTGGATGGCAACGCTCATGAGCATCCTCGTCATCTCGAGTCTCTTCGCGGGGCTCCTCGCGTTCCAGAACGCCGCGAGCCGCTACCTGTTCGCGATGGGCCGGGCATCAGTGCTTCCGACCTCGCTCGCGAAGACCAACGGCCGTGGAGCCCCCAGCCGGGCATCCATCGTCACCTCGGTCATCAGCGGAATCGTCATCCTGCTCTTCGCGGTCTTCCAGCTCGAGCCCGTGCTCAACCTCTTCTACTGGTTCAGCGGACTCGCGGTCGTCGCGATCGTGCTCATCGAGATCCTCGTCTGCATCGCGATCATCGCGTACTTCCGCAAGAACAAGGGCAGTGAGAACGTATTCGTGACCGTCATCGCCCCCGTTCTCGCGGGCATCGGACTCATCCTCGGCGAGTACCTGCTGATGTCGCGCTTCGGCCTGCTCGCGGGCACCGTCGCCGACGGAGTGGATCCGAGCGTGACTCCGTGGGGTCTCAACGCGCTCGGCTGGGTGCTCGTGCTGCTGCCGTTCATCGTCTTGTTTGCAGGCTTCGTTCTCGCGAACACGCGCAAGTCGGTCAACGAGGAGTTGCTGAAGGACGTGCTCTCCTAGCGAATCATCGCCTCGACAGATGAGCTTCGTCGATCAGATCACACTCGAAGAACTCGAGGCCGATCCCTACCCGATCTACGCCCGGCTGCGGGCGGAGGCCCCCGTGGCCTGGATCCCCGCAGCCGAGGTGTGGTTCGTCACGCGGTTTCAGGACTGCTCAGACATCGGCAACGGTCGGTACGGGTTCGTGGCCGCGTCAGGGCATCCGACACTCGAGCGCGTTTTCAACAAGCCCAACGTGCTCACCTCGGACGGCGAGGTGCACGGTGATCTGCGGGCGGGAATCGACCCGCGACTCACACCGAATGCCGTGACCGCGGTGGTCGATGACATCGTGCGGCCGGTAGCGAGGCGGCGGCTCGAGGCACTACGGGAATCGGGACGCTCGAGCGGCGACCTCATGGAGGACTACTTCGAGCCAGTGAGCGTCGAAGCCCTCCGCCACGTCATGGGGCTCGACGCGCTCGTCGAGGCCGACACGCTGCGGCGTTGGTTCGCGGGACTCAACTCGGGGATCGCGAACTTCGCACTCGACTCGGAGGCGTTCGAGCGCGCCGACGCAATCTCGGCCGAGATCGAGTCGACCATCATCCCGCTCATCGACGAACTCACCGCGCACCCCGACGACTCGATGATCGCCCACATGATCTGGGCGGGGGTGCGCGACGGTCGGCCGCGCTCGGTCGCGACGATCATGCCCTCGCTCAAGGTCATCTTGCTGGGGGGAATGCAGGAGCCCGGACATGGGGCCGCGAGCACCCTGCACGGTCTCTTTGGCCGACCCGAGCAGTTCGCAGCAGCGGTCTCCGATCCGCTCGAGTGGGCACCCCTCGCCGTCAATGAGGGACTGCGCTGGATGGCGCCGATTGGTGCGATCGAACGGCAGGCCAGCGTCGATGTCGACCTCGAGGGTGTGACGATTCCCGCGGGCGCGATCGTCGAGGCGGTGATCGCCTCCGCCAATCGCGACGAGAGCCGGTTCGACGACCCCGATACCTTCGACATGGAGCGCGGCACTCGCAGCCACCAAGCGTTCGGAGCCGGCAGCCACTTCTGCGCCGGGCACTTCTTCGCGCGCCAGGTCGAGCGGATCATGTTCGAAGAGTTGCTCCCCGCGCTGCCCGGCCTGCGTCCCTCGCCCGTGCTCGAGCCCGAGGTGAGCGGGTGGTTCTTCCGCGCGCCGAAGATGCTGCCGGTGGAGTGGGACGAGGTGCTCTCCCGCGAGACGATCGACCTGCGCAGCGCCCCCCTCGGCACTGTCGAGCTCGACGTCACGGGCGTGCGCAGCATCGCCGAGGGCATCGTCGAACTCGAGTTGCGGCATCCGAACGGTGTCGACCTGCCCGCCTGGACGCCGGGCGCCCACATCGATCTGTGGGCGATCGCCGAGCGGGGCGGTCAATACTCGCTGTGCGGCGACCCCGACGACCGCTCGGTCTGGCGTGTCGCGGTGCTGCGCGAACCGCAGAGCCGCGGGGTATCGCGCACGATCCACGACGCGGTCGGCGTGGGCACGCGGATGCCCGTGGGCGGGCCGCGCAACAACTTCGCCCTCCAGCCGGCGTCGGCCTACCTCTTCATAGCCGGGGGCATCGGAATCACTCCCCTGCTCCCGCTCGCGCGCCAGGCGGCGAGTGAGGGCACGCCGCTCGAGTTTCGATACGCGGGTCGCGCGCGATCGTCGATGGCCTACCTCGACGACCTACCGACGGGGACGATCGTGCATACCGACGGCGACCGACTCGACGTCGACGCCGTCATCGCTGAACTCCCGCCCGGAACAGTCGTCTATTGCTGCGGTCCCGAACGCATGCTCGACGCCGTCGTCGCCGCGGGCGAGCGACACGGCATCGAGGTGCACGTCGAGCGGTTCGAGGGGGTCGAGGCCATCCGCGACGGCGACGTCGCCCTCACGGTGGGGCTCGCACGCAGCGGGGGCGAACTCGAAGTGCCCGCCGATCGCTCCATTCTCGGGGCGCTGCAAGATCGCGGCGTCGAGGTGCTCACCGCGTGCGGCGAGGGCAATTGTGGATCATGCGAGACGCGCGTGCTCGCCGGATCCATCGATCATCGCGATGTGTTGCTCACGCCTGCCCAGCGCGCGAAAGGCGACCGCATGATGGTGTGCGTGTCGCGGGGAACCGGGCTCGTCCTCGACGTCTAGCAGAGCGGGCCGCTAGGCGTTGCGCCACCAGTCGTCGAACATCGACACCGGCACCGCCCGCTTGTGCCTCGTGTTGATGTAGCGCGTCTCAATCGCGACGGCAACCTCCTCGGGCACCTCGTGGCCCTCGAGGTAGTCGTCGATCTGGGTGTAGCTCAATCCGAGGTTGGCCTCGTCGGTTTGGCCGGGAATGTCGTCGAGCAAGTCGGCGGTGGGGGCTTTGAGGTAGAGGCGCTCGGGGGCACCGAGATGCTCGAGCAGCGAGCGGCCCTGTCGTTTGGTCAGGCCCGAGAGCGGGAGCACGTCTGCACCGCCGTCGCCGAACTTGGTGAAGAAACCCGTGACGGCCTCGGCGGCGTGATCCGTGCCCACAACGAGGAGCGACGACTGACCCGCGAGCGCGTACTGGGCGACCATGCGCGCTCGCGCCTTGACGTTGCCCTTGGTGAAGTCGAGCATCTCGGTTCCGGTTGCGTCGAGGTACTCGGCCTCGAAGCCGTCGACCGCGCGCCGGATGTTGTACGTCACGACGTGGTCGGCCTCGATGAAGGCGAGCGCGAGCTGGGCATCCGCCTCGTCCGCCTGCACGTGGTACGGAAGGCGCACGGCCGTGAACGACGCGTCGTACCCGGCGGCGCGCAGTTCCTCGACGGCGAGCTGGCACAGGCGACCGGCGAGCGACGAGTCCTGTCCGCCCGAGATGCCGAGCACGAGACCTTTCGACTTGGTGGTGCGAACATAGTCCTTCAGGAAGTCGATGCGCGACCGCACCTGCTCGGCGGGGTCGACCGAGGGGACGACGTTGAGGTCATAGATGATGCGCGCCTGCAGCGGATTCATGGAATCGACCATACTCGCGATCAGGGGCTACGCTGCGACGCGCTGAACCTCCTCGACGAGGTAGCGCGTGTACGCCGTGATGGTGAGGAAGGTCGGGAAGTCCTCGCCCAGGGTCACCGCGCGGAAGACCTCAGCGGCGTCGTCGACTCGGTTGCCCGCCGGGCGCGGCAGCTCCGCGAGAACCGACGCGAGTTCCGCCGTGATGTGCTCGTGCGTGAGCTCGGTTCCCTCGACGGTCACGACGCGCTGGTGCATCCACTGCCACAGCTGTGATCGGCTGATCTCCGCGGTTGCGGCGTCCTCCATGAGATTGTCGATCGCGGCCGCCCCGATCCCGCGCAACCAGCTCTCGATGTAGCGCACGGCGATCGAGACGTTGGAACGCACGCCGGCGTCGGTCACCGCTCCGTCGATGCTGAGGTCGAGCAAATCGTCGGCCGTGACGTGAACGTCGTCGCGACGTCGGTCGAGCTGGTTGGGGCGATCGCCGAGCACCGCATCGAACTCGGCCCGAGCGGTCGGAATGAGATCCGGATGTGCGACCCAGGTGCCATCGAAACCGTCGGTCGCCTCGCGCCGCTTGTCGCTTGCTACGGCCTCAAGTGCTCGCGCCGTCACCTCTGGATCGCGGCGGTTGGGGATGAATGCACTCATCCCGCCGATTGCGTGCGCGCCGCGCTTGTGACACGTCGCGACAAGCAGCTCGGTGTAGGCCCGCATGAACGGCACCGTCATGGTGATCGCCGAACGATCGGGGAGCGTGAAGTGCGCCCCGCGTCCCCGAAAATTCTTGATGATCGAGAAGATGTAATCCCATCGACCCGCGTTGAGCCCCGCGCAGTGCTCGCGCAGCTCATAGAGGATCTCCTCCATTTCGAACGCGGCGGAGATGGTCTCGATGAGCACGGTCGCCCGGATGGTTCCGTGGGGGATGCCGAGCGCATTCTCTGAGAACGTGAACACGTCGTCCCACAGTCGCGCCTCGAGGTGGTTCTCGAGCTTCGGGAGGTAGAAGTAGGGCCCACTCCCCCTCTCGATGAGTTCGTGGGCGTTGTGAAAGAAGTACAACCCGAAGTCGACGAGCGAGGCGGATGCCGGACTCCTCAGTCCCGCCTGGTCGGTGTACCGCATGTTCTTCTCCACGAGATGCCACCCGCGCGGACGCATCACAATCGTCGGGGTGTCGTCACCGAGCTCGTAGCGCTTGCCCTCGTCGGAGGTGAAGTCGATGCGCCGTCGGATCGCGTCGTGCAAGTTGATCTGACCTCCGACGACGTTCGCCCAGGTCGGACTTGTCGCGTCTTCCTGGTCGGCGAGCCACACCCGAGCGCCCGAGTTCATCGCGTTGATGGTCATCTTGCGGTCGGTCGGTCCGGTGATCTCGACCCGGCGATCCTCGAGGCCCGGACCGGCTCCAGCGACGCGCCAGGTGGGTTCCTCGCGGATCGCGGTCGTCGATGACAGAAAGCGCAGGTTGCGCCCGTTGTCGATGTTGCGGCGCTGCTGCATGCGAGCGGCGAGTCGGTCGTGACGACGACCGGCGAACTGGTCATGCAACCGGGTCAGGAAGCGCAGGGCATCTGGGGTCAGTATCTCGTCGTAGCGCTCGTCGAGCGGGCCGAGGATCTCGATTCTGGTCATGGTCGTGCCTTTCGGTGGTCGTGTGGCTTCAGTGGAACTGCTGGGCTTCGGTGCTTCCCACGAGAGCGAGGGTCTCGCTGCCGGGGTTGAGCGCCGAGGCGATTCGGTCGAAGTAGCCGGTGCCGACTTCGCGCTGGTGACGCGTGGCCGTGTATCCGTGCTTCTCAGACGCGAATTCGGCCTCCTGCAGCTCGACGTAGGCACTCATGTGGCGCTCGGAGTAGTCGCGAGCGAGCGTGTACATGGAGTGGTTGAGGGCGTGGAATCCGGCGAGGGTGATGAACTGGAAGGCGTATCCCATCGCCGCTAGTTCACGTTGGAAGCTCGCGATCTGGTCATCGTCGAGGTGGGATTTCCAATTGAACGAGGGCGAGCAGTTGTAGGCGAGCTTCTTACCCGGAAACTCACGGTGAATGCTTTCGGCGAAGGTGCGCGCGAGCTCGAGGTTGGGCTTGTCGCTCTCCACCCACAGCAGGTCGGCGTAGGGCGCGTAGGCGTGGCCGCGCGCGAGAACCGTCTCGATGCCGGGTGTCGTGCGGAAGAAGCCCTCCTCCGTGCGCTCACCCGTGAGGAACGGACGGTCACGCTCGTCGATGTCGCTCGTGATCAGATCGGCCGCGAGCGAGTCCGTGCGCGCGATGATGATGCTCGGCACGCCCGCGACGTCGGCAGCCAGACGTGCGGCGTTCAGCGTGCGCACGTGCTGACGAGTGGGGATGAGAACCTTGCCGCCCATGTGACCGCACTTCTTCTCGCTCGCGAGCTGATCCTCCCAGTGCACGCCCGCCGCCCCTGCCTCGATCATCGCGCTCATGAGTTCGTAGGCGTTGAGGGGACCTCCGAAGCCGGCTTCCGCGTCGGCGACGATGGGCGCGAGCCAGTCGGTTGTCTCGTCGCGGGATTTCGATACGCCCTGCGCGCTACTCAATGTGCGTTCTGCGAACGCAATCTGGTCGGCCCGCAGCAGCGCGTTGTTGATTCGGCGCACGACCGCGGGAACCGAGTTCGCCGGGTACAGGCTCTGGTCGGGATAGGTCTGGCCGCTCAGGTTCGCGTCGGCAGCGACCTGCCATCCGGAGAGGTAGATGGCCTTGAGACCGGCGCGCACCTGCTGCACGGCCTGATTGCCGGTGAGGGCGCCGAGCGCGGCCACCCACTCGTCGCCGTTCTGTGATGAGTGGATCAGGCGCCACAGGTTGTTCGCGCCGCGACGCGCGAGCGTGCGGTCCTCCCGAACGCTTCCACGCAGTGTGACGACGTCTTCGGCGGAGTAGTCGCGCGTGATGCTGTTCCAGCGTGCATCCGTCTTCCATTCGGTCTCGAGTTGAGCCGCAGTCTGGGTCTGGTCGCCAGGGCGAGTGCTGTTCGTCGTATCCGTGTTCGTCATGACCCCAGCATTCGTCCACCGCGATGGTTCTTCTCTAGATTGGTCGACAGAATTCTTGCCATTCTTCTATTTCGCACAAGAAGGCGCTCTGGCAGGATGTGCGGATGGGTGAGGACGCGCGTGAACTGCCACAGGATGACGACATGCTCGATTCACTCACCGTCGGCCGGCGCATCCGTCAGCTCCGCACCGATCGGGGACTGACGCTCGACGATGTCGGGGCCAAGCTCGGGCGGGCTGCCTCCCAGGTCTCGGTCATCGAGAACGGCAAACGCGAACTGAAACTCGGGGAACTGCAGAAGCTCTCGCGCATCCTCGGAGTCACCGTGGACGACCTGTTGAGCCCCGAGCCACCCACAAAGCGGGCCGCGCTCGAGATCGCCCTGACCCGCGCCCAGCGCGGTCCCCTCTACACCTCGCTCTCACTGCCGTCACTGCCCGTGCGCAAGTCGCTGAGCGACGAGGCGATCGAGACGATCCTCGGTCTGCACGACGAATTGCAGCGCCTGCACAACGAACGGGCGGCGACCCCCGAGGAGGCGCGCCGAATCAATACCGAGCTGCGCCGAGAGATGCGCAAGCGCAACAACTATTTCGCTGACCTCGAAGCGACGGCGAAGTTGCTGCTCGACGCCGTCGGTCACGCCGGGGGTCCGCTGTCACAGAGGGTCGCCTCCGACCTGGCCAGCCACCTCGGTTTCTCGCTGCACTATGCGCCCGATCTGCCCATGTCGACGCGGTCGGTGACCGATCTCAAGAATGGGCGCATCTACCTCCCGCTTGCGGCCGCGGGCGGCGATCCGCGCTCTACCCTGCTGCAGGCTCTCGCGAGCCACGCCCTCGGCATCGCCGAACCCGCGGACTACGCCGAGTTTCTGCGCCAGCGGGTCGAGACCAACTACCTCGCGGCAGCTCTCATGGTGCCCGAGCATTCCGCGCTCGAATTCCTGGCAGACGCGAAAGAGAAGCGTGAGCTCTCGGTCGAAGATCTGCGCGACGCGTTCGCGGTGAGCTATGAGACGGCGGCCCATCGCTTCACCAACCTCGCGACGCAGCACTTCGGCATTCCCGTGCATTTCCTCAAGGTGCACGAGTCGGGCACGATCTCGAAAGCCTACGAGAACGACAGCGTGGCTTTTCCGACGGACGCCCTGGGCGCCGTCGAGGGTCAGATCGTCTGCCGCCATTGGAGCGCGCGCCGCGTGTTCGACGTCGACGATAGATTCAGTCCGTACCACCAGTACACGGACAAGCCCACCGGCACGTACTGGTGCACCTCACGCATCCAGTCGACATCGCGCGGCGACTACTCGGTGAGCGTCGGAACGCCTTTCTCTCACGTGAAGTGGTTTCGCGGGCGTGACACCGCGCACCGCGCCACCTCGACATGCCCCGATGAGGCGTGCTGCCGCCGACCGCCCGCGGACCTCGCGGCACGGTGGGCTCGCGAGTCTCTCCCGAGCGCGCGCCTCAACAGTTCGCTGCACGCGGCGATGCCCGCCGGGATCTTTCCCGGTGTGGATTCGACCGAAGTTTTCGAGTTCCTCGAGGCACACTCCCCGAAATAGTCCGCGGGATCGCCGGCTATCACACTCGCGGCGCCTCTCGCCAGCCCGCTGGGGTGTACCCCGTTTGGGGGCCAGGTGATCGATATGGTGGAAAGATGCGCCATACACGAGCCCGACTCCGACTGACCGCGGTCGTCTCCGCAACTGCCGCTGGCCTGCTGCTAGCGGGTTGCACGTCGCCCGACGCCCCGATCACTGCGACCATCGAGACCCTCGCCACTCCCGCCAGCATGAGCCCGACAGTGCCGCACGTGACCCTCGCGTCGCTTCTGCCCGCCACCGATGACCTTCCCTTCGTGGCCGCTGCAACGGTTTCCGAGCCCGGCGGCCCCTCGGTCGGCACGGTCTACACATCGACGGACGGGACGGCCTGGAAAGAGAGCGCGGTGACGGCCGAGCTCGAGGGCTCCTTCAGCGGGGGACTCGCGGGGGACGAGACGCTCACGGTCTACGCGGGAACGCTGTGGACCGCGGGCATCCAATCGAGCGTGCTCTTCACCTCGACAGACCGCACGGCATGGAACCAGGTCGCTCTCCCCGAGGAACTCGCCGCCCGCTATCGCATCACCGACCTTGCAGTACGCGGCTCAGTCGTGTTCGCCATCGGCACTGACTCGGCTGGCGCGTCGACGGGCGTGCGGATCGACGGCACCGAGGTCGTCGAGTTCGCGCTCCCCAGCGTCGGAGAGGGCGAATTGCTCTCGGCTGCCACGCTCGTTGCGGGTGAGTCTCTCGTGCTCATCGCTCGTCCGGGCGACGAGGGCGAAAACAACCCCATCGTGAGCTTCGTGTCGGATGATGCGGGCGCATCCTGGTCTGATTCGTCACCGCTGGCCGGTGTCGACTCCTTCGTCGTCGGGGCCGTCGCCGTCGACGGCGGCTACCTGGCAACGGGCTCGACCCCGCTCTCGTCGGAGCCGGGTGCCCCGACCGCGCCGGCCGCGTGGTTCTCCCCTGACGGGGCGAGCTGGTCGGCCGAGACCGTCCCGGGTGTGGCGCAGGGGGTGTTCTTCTTCGACGGCCGGTCATCGGTGGGCTTGGGTGCACCGACCGCCAACGGGGATGCGGTCGCCGCGGTCGCCTGGAATGACAACTCGGCATACAGCGGCATCTACCGGCGGACCTCGGGCGGCGTGTGGTCGTTTGTGAGCGAGTCGAGCGTCAATGCGGGCAATGGCCTCGGCGGTCTCGCGGTCGCCGTTGACGAGGTATCCACCGTCTCGTTGCTGGGCGGCAGCGGGTTCGCGCGGCTGGCGATCATTCAGCCCGAGAACGGCTGGATAGACACCGAGGTACTGAGCGAGCGGGAGGACATCAGCTACGTCGACGCCATCTACCCGGCTCCCCTCGAGGAGTCGAGCGAGGGCGATGACGTCGCCGTCGGTCGCACGGTCATGACCCTCGGCACCAGTAGCTTCACGGTCAATCCAGACGGGGGTTGGCGCAACCAGACCTCGTTCGCCCTCGCCGAGGTGACCGACAAGGCCGTCGAGATCGTGCCCTGGGAGCCGGAGCGGGCAAGCCGACTCTCGGGTGTGCAACTCGCCTCCAACCCCCGGGGCGCCGACGTCATGGTCGGCGCGAACTTCCCGGAGGGCTCGAACGCCATCCTGGCGGAGGGGTGGTTCCGCGCGAGCCCCGACGACGAATGGACACCCATCGCGGGATTCGAGGGCAGCGGCGCCACGCACTTCGTGGGGGCCGCGTACATCGGCGACCGCTGGCTGGCGTGGGGCGATGTGCGTGATACGAGCGCGTTGAGCGCTCCGTCACACGCACTCATGTGGTCGTCGACCGACGGACAGAAGTGGACGCGCGACACCGGCGACTTCGGCGGCGGCGCTCTGGAAACCCAATTGAGTGACGTGTGCGCACTCCCCAACGGCGACGCAATCGGAATCGGGTGGATCGAGGAAGCGGGTGGTGAGTTCCGCACCGCGGTGTGGAAGTACGACGACGGCCAGTGGACGCGCGCGGACATCGGCGACCTCGGCTCCAGCTACGGATACGGTTCGAGCTGCGCAACGGGCGACGACGGAGTCGTGCTCAACGCCTACTCGGGTGGTCGCAGCACGCTGCAGCTCTCGTCGGACGGCTCCGAGTGGACCGAGGTGTTCCGCGCCGAGCGCGGCATCGACTTCGGCGAACCGGTCGCCGTCGATGGCGGCTACGCGGCAAGCGGACAACTCGTGGATGGCAACCTCATGACCCCCGTGGTCTGGCTGTCCGCAGACGGCCGAGACTGGAAGCCGGTCACGATCCCCAGCACCAAGGCGGGCGCAACGACCTCCGTCGCACCCTACGGAGCGCACCTCATCGTCACGATGAGCGGGCGAATCGGCGACCCTGCGGTTGTCGTGCGAGACATCGCAACGCTCATCGGGGGCTAAACGGGCTGAGCCCTAGCCGGAGTGTCCGTCCCAGTTCTCGTACGGGTCCCACCCGGAGCGCGCGTCATAGGCGACCCCGTCGACGCGTACCTCGGGTGGACCCGCGACGACCCATCCGATGATCCGGAAGCCGCCGGGAAGGGTCGCGTCGGCGGGGAAGGTCGCCAGCAGCGAGTGATCCTCTCCCCCGTCGAGGGCGCGACGGGAGCCGACGGCGGCCGAGTCGAGGTCGAGTGCGACGGCACTCGCGTGGGCGAGGCGGCGGGCATCCATCGCGAGTCCGTCGCTGAGGTCGAGCATCGCTGTGGCGCCGGCGAGCGCCGCGGCTCGACCATCGGCGATGGGAGGACTCGGCCGCAACTGTGCCGCGATGACCTCACCGGAACGTTCGAGCAGATCACCGAATGCCGCGGCATCGGGTTCGCCGTCTACCGTGGCCTCGTCGAAGAGCAGCGCAAGTCCCTCCGCCGCTCGCCCGAGCACGCCCGAGACGGCCACGACATCGCCGACGTGTGCCCCAGAGCGGAGCACCGGTTCACGGCCCTCGAGATCCCCGAACGCCGTCACGGCGATCGTGAGCGTCGACGACACCGAGAGGTCGCCGCCCACCACGCCACACCCTGGCGAGAGGGTGTCACACCCCTCGCGCAGACCGTCGGCGAAGGCCTCGAGAAACGCCACGGGCGTCGTGGATGGTGCGGCGAGCGCCACGACGAGCGCCGTCGGCACCGCCCCCATCGCTGCAACATCTGACAGGTTCGAGGCGGCGGCCTTCCATCCCAGATCGAATGGGCTCGACCACGCGAGCCGAAAGTCCGGCCCGTGGATCATCATGTCGGTCGTGATGACGACGCGACCATCGGCCGCCGCAACGACGGCCGCATCATCCCCGGGTCCGAGCAGTTGTGCCGTCGCCGCCGGGAGCCGCGGAAAGATGCGCGCGAGCACGCCCGACTCGCCGACCGAGCCGAGGGTGTCTGTCATACCTCCACCTCGCCATGCACCGTGCGCAGGTGCTCGCGGAAGGTCAGGGCAGGGTTCTGCGCGCGATCCGCGAGATAGCGGCCGAACTGCACTTGCGACCTCAGGCTGGCACCGGTACGAATCCGTTCGGCCTGCGCGGACTCGGTCGCGAAAATCTGCTCGGCAATCGTGAGTACCTCGTCGACCCTGTCCGCGGGAACGAACACGATTCCGTCCGCGTCGCCGAACACGATGTCGTCCGATGACACGGTGAACTCCCCCAGCGTCGCGGCATCGAGCGCGTCGCTCGCGCGCGGCGCGTGATGAAGCGGACCGGTCGGGAGCATTCCCAGGCTGAACACGGGCAGCCCGATCGCGCGAATCTCCGTGGTATCGCGGTTGAGGCCCCAGATCGCGATGCCGCCCAGGTCTGCGCCGAGCGCCTCGAGGGTGACGAGGTCGCCCACGCAACTCTCGTCGGTGCGGCCCGCGTTGTCGACACACAGCACGTCGCCCGGCAGGGCCGAGTCGAATGCTTCGAGGAAGACGTCGACGCTACCCGAGTGGCGGGCGGGCAACACTCGACCCGCCATCCTCGTGCCGGGGATGACCGCGGTCAGGCCGACACAGCGCGTCTCGAGGCCCGCGCGAACGCATCCATCCGTCACATGAGCCGTCGTCAGGGCCGCGAACCGCTCGCGGATCGTGTCGTTGCTGGGAGGGATGACCATGACACGACGGTAGCCTGAAGGGGATGAAACGCACCACGCCAATACTCGCCAGGTGGACGGGTGCCGCACTCGCGGCGTGTGTGGCGGCGGGTGCACTCGCCGGGTGCACGCCGACCGTGGCACTCGAGCCCGCTGCGGATGCCGTCAACCCCGCGTGCGCCGCCGTGATCGTGGCGCTGCGCAACTACGACACCCTCGCCGACCTCCCGGCGCGGGAGACCAACGCGCAGGCGACAGCGGCGTGGGGCTCCCCGGCGGGGATCATTCTGCGGTGCGGCGTGCCGGTGCCCGCACCGACCGCGACACTGCCGTGCTTCACGGTGGACGGCATCGACTGGCTCCGTGACGACAGCAACGACCCGAACTTCGTTTTCACGACGTACGGTCGCGACCCCGCCGTCGAGGTCATCATCGACGACTCGGCCGCCTCCGCGCTCGACGCGCTCACCGAGCTCGCGCGGCCGGTGAGTGCGATCCCCGCGACGGGCGAGTGCATTTCGCCCACCGACACTCGCGAGTAGAGCGCACGGCTCGCCGCACCGCTAGCGCACGGCCTCGAGCCCGAGCTGGATGAGCTCGTCGATGAGATCGGGGTAGGTCATCCCCGACGCCTGCCAGCATTTCGGATACATCGAGATGGGTGTGAAGCCCGGCATCGTGTTGAGCTCGTTGACGACGAAGTCGGTGCCCGTGAAGAAGAAGTCGACTCGCGCGAGGCCGAAGCCGTCGATCGCCTCAAAGGCCCGCGCGGCGACGCGCTGCATCTCGGCGAGCTCGCCGGGCTCCAGGTCAGCGGGGCACACGAGTTTCGCCGCATCGGGGTCGATGTACTTCGCCTCGAAGTCGTAGAACTCGCGCGTGGTCATGATGATCTCGCCCGCCACGCTGACCCGCGTTTCGCCGCCATCGCGCCCCGAGAGCACTCCGCACTCGACCTCACGGCCGACGACCGCGCTCTCGATGAGCGCCTTCCCGTCTTCCGCGAACGCTACCTCGAGGGCAGCGTCGAGGTCGTCGAGGTGCGCCACCTTCGTGACACCGACCGACGATCCAGCCCGAGCGGGCTTGACGAAGAGCGGCAGGCCGAGGGCCTTCGCCCGACCGAACCACAGGTCGTGATCGGAAGCCCACTGCCGGGGCGTCACCGTCACCCAGGGCGCGACACTCACCCCTGCCGCCACGAGAGCGGTCTTCGTGTAGTGCTTGTCCATGCCGAGGGCGGAGGCGAGCACGCCGTTGCCCACGTACGGGAGTCCCGTGAGTTCGATGAGCCCCTGCACGGTTCCGTCTTCACCGAACGGTCCGTGCAGGATGGGGAAGACGACGTCGACGTCGCCGAGCGAGTGGCTCGCGCCCGCATCATCCGTGTAGGTCATCTCACGCGTGAGGGTGGAGGCCGGCCAGTGCACCCGCGTGCCGTTGTCGAGAACGTGGGGCATGGACTCGGGGTTGAGCCGAAAGCGCTCGGCGTCGTCAGGTTGCAGGGTGAACGCGCCGTCCTGCGTGATGCCGATTGGGATGACGTCGTACTTCTCCCGATCGATCGCCGAGAGCACACCGCCCGCGGTCGCGCAACTGATGGTGTGCTCAGAGGAGCGGCCACCGAAGAGCAGGGCCACGGTGAGTTTGCGGGCGATGGCGATCACTCTCCCTGAGGGATGTCGTCTGTCGTGAGATGCGGGGCGATATCACGCGGGTTCAGCGTACCGGCAAGCACTTCGGCCACCTGGCTCACGATGGGCATCTCGACGCCCTTCGCCATCGCGAGCTCGAGCACAGGTGCGACCGACGAGAGACCCTCCGCGGTCTGGTTCATCTGCTTGATGACCTCGGAATAGCTGTAGCCCTGGCCGAGCAGACGCCCCGCAGTGTTGTTGCGCGACAGGGATGACTCGCACGTCGCGATGAGGTCGCCAAGTCCCGCGAGGCCCGCGACCGTCTCCGCGCGACCACCGTAGGCAACCGCGAAGTCGGTCATCTCGGCGAGCCCACGCGTGATGATCGAGGCCTTCGTGTTCTCGCCGTAGCCGACACCATCGACGATCCCGATCGCCACGGCGATGAGATTCTTGAGCACGCCACTGAACTCTGTGCCGATGACGTCGGTGTTGACGAACGAACGGAAGTACGGGTTCGTTGCCGTCATGGCGACCGCCGTCGCCGTCGCGAGATTTTCGGAGGAGACGACCGCCGCGGTGGGCTGCTCCTTCGCGATCTCGAGCGCGAGATTGGGGCCGGATGCCACGGCGACCCGTTCCCCGTCGATCTTCAGCTCCTGACGGATGACCTCGCTCATGCGTGCGCCGGTGCCCTTCTCGACACCCTTCATGAGGGAGACGATGAGCGCACCGGCGGGGATGAGCTCGCGCACGATGCGGAGGTTCTCGCGCAGCGACTGCGACGGCACCGAGAGGTAGACCTGCTCAGCCCCCTCGAGCACCTCGGGCAGGTGCGAACTCGACCACAGGCCCCGCGGCAGGTTGATGCCCGGGAGGTAGTCGCTATTGCGCTTCGACTGGGAGATTTCGCGCGCGAGTTCGGGACGACGCGCCCAAATCGTGACGTCGGCCCCGCCGTCGGCGAGGATCTTCGAGAAAGTGGTGCCCCACGAACCGGCACCGAGAACTGCGACCTTTGTCTTGACGCCTGGAGTGTCTACCACGGCTCCATTATCGCGGCTCCAGCCGGGCGAGCCAGCGCGTGAGGATCGGCTCTATCGCCGCCGCGTCGTCGTCGCCCAGTTGCGCGAGCAGCCTCCGTTCGTTGGCCAGGTGCGCCGCGAAGGCGTCGTCGATCAGACGCTCCCCCGCGCCAGTCAGCGCCACGACACGTGCACGGCCGTCGGTCGTGCACACTCGCCTCTCGATGAGACCGTCGGACTCGAGACGATCGAGACGCTTGCTGATCGCCCCGGAAGTCACCATCGTGTGGCGCGCGAGTTCCCCGGGCGCGAGCTCACCGGAGCGTCGAAGGGTAGCGAGGAGATCGAATTCGCCTTCGCGCAGCCCGTACCGGGCGTAGAGCGCGGTGAGCTCCTCGGTGAGTCTCGCGGCGACCCGATGCAGACGACCGATGACGCCGATGGGAGACACGTCGAAATCGGGTCGTACGGTCGCCCACTGGCGCTGGATGAGTGTGACTCGGTCAACCCCTTCGTGTGGTGCGCTCATGAGCCTAGGATATCTTCCGTGGAAGATAAATCACGCGTCCTTCGGTGGACGCTGCTCACGGCCATCGCGCCCATTGCCTGGGGATCGACCTACTTCATCACGCGTGAATTTCTGCCCGCGGACTACCCGCTGTGGGGCACGGTTATCCGAGCCCTGCCCGCGGGAATCCTCCTGATTCTGGTGCGCCCGAGACTCCCCCGCGGCGCCTGGTGGTGGCGATCCGTCGTTCTCGGTGTGCTCAACGTGGCCGCGTTCTTCGTGCTCGTCTACGTCGCCGCGCAGGTGCTCCCCACAAGCATCGCGTCGACGGTTATGGCCACAGCCCCCGTCTTCATGATGCTCTACGCGTGGGCATTGCTGTCTCAGCGTCCCGCCGCGCTCTCGGTCGTCGGCGCGATGCTCGGCATCGCCGGTGTTGCACTCATGCTCGTTACCGGAGTCACTCGCATCGACCCCCTCGGTGTGCTTGCCTCGGCGGGCGCGATGACGATGTCAACGCTCGGCTACATACTTGCGACACGGTGGAATGCCCGCACCGACGACGGCGTGGACCTGATCGCGAGTACCGCATGGCAGCTCTTGGCGGGTGGTCTGCTCCTGATCCCCGCGGCGCTGATCGCCGAAGGTGCACCACCCGCGCTCGACCCGTCGGCGACTGTCGCGTTCGTGTACGTCTCCGTCATCGCCACGGCGCTAGCGTGCGTGGTGTGGTTCGGCGGCTTTCGAGTTCTGCCGGCCGGAACTGTCGGCCTCATCGGGCTACTCAACCCGGTGACGGGCGTGCTGCTGGGAACGCTCCTCGCGGGTGAGGTGCTCACGACGCAGCAAATAATCGGACTCGCGATCGTAGCCGTGGGCATCCTGCTCGGTCAGCCGCTGGTACGGGAGGCTGTTGCGCGCCACCGAGCTAGGGGCGGCCAAACTCCGACTGGCCGTGATCAGAGGGATCCCACCGATCCTCCGGTGCCTTCGCGTGTCGAAGCTCCTCCAACAACGCCGTAATGGACTGCATGAGGGCGAGCGACGCTTCGGCGTAGGTGCTCGCGCTGTGGGGCGATCCCTTCCACGGGCTCAGATCGAGGGGCTCGCCGATGAGCACGTCGACGTCCTTGCGCGGGAACAGACTGAGCCGGGACGAATAGCGGGGAAGGATGTTCTGGGCGCCCCAGATCGCCATGGGGTAGATCGGCACGCCGTGCTCGAGTGCGAGACGTACGGCACCCGACTTGCCGCGCATGGGCCACAGGTCAGGATCGCGCGTGAGAGTGCCCTCTGGATACACGATGAGCGCGAGCCCCTCGGTCACGAGCCGCGAGGCCGCCGAAATCGGGTCGCCCTCGCGGACGGCCCCCGCGCGCTCCACCGGGATCTGCCCCGTCTTGCGCAGGATCGCACCCAGCACGGGAACACGGAACAGGCTCGCCTTGGCGAGAAAGCGCGGCACGCGACCGGCACGCCACAGCACGTAGGCCGACACGAGGGGATCGATGTTCGTGATGTGGTTGGGCGCAAGGATGAACGCACCCTGCTGCGGCAAACGACTGGCTCCGACGATGCGATACCGCCCGACCAGTTTCAGGAACGGGATGACGATGCCCGCGAGAAAACGCCAGAAAGCGGTCTTCTCCGACGACGGTCGACTCGACTCCGGCCGCGCAGCCGCCGCCCTGCTCACGCCGACTTAGCCCTCGTAGATGAAGTCAGCGCCGAGCGCCTCGAGCTTGTCGATGAAGTGCTCGTAGCCGCGGCTGATGATTCCAACGTTGGTAACCGTTGACTGGCCGTCGGCCGTGAGGGCAGCGATGAGGTGGCTGAACCCGCCCCGCAAGTCGGGAATCTCCACGTCTGCACCGTGCAGGGCCGTCGGGCCGATAATCACCGCGGCCTGCTCGAGCGGACGACGGGGCACGCGACGGCTGATCGACTCGAGCCCGTCTTTGTGCACGACGATGTCTGCGCCCATCTCCACGAGGGCGTCGGTGAAGCCGAAGCGGTTCTCATACACCGTCTCGTGAACGACCGAGCGACCCTCGGCCTTCGTCAGGGCGACGATGAGCGGCTGCTGCCAGTCGGTCATGAAGCCCGGGTGCACGTCGGTTTCGACGACGACTGGCTTGAGCGGTGTGCCCGGGTGGTAGAAGCGGATGCCGTCCTCGTGAATGTCGAACGCACCGCCTGCCTTACGGAAGATGTTGAGGAACGTCATGAGCTCCTGCTGCTTCGCTCCACCGACGAAGATGTCGCCCTCCGTCGCGAGTGCGGCAGATGCCCAACTTGCGGCCTCGTTGCGATCGAAGAGCGCGCGGTGCACATACCCGTGGAGCTTCTCAACGCCCTCGATGAAGATGACGCGGTTGGGCTCGACGTTGATGATCGCGCCCATTTTCTGCAGGATCGCGATGAGGTCCATGATCTCCGGCTCGATCGCCGCATTCTTGAGCTCTGTCACGCCCTCCGCGAGTACCGCGGTAAGCAGCACCTGCTCGGTTGCACCGACGCTCGGGTAGGGCAGTTCGATCTGGGCACCCTTGAGGCCGTCGGGGGCGGTGAGTCGAATACCCTCGTAGCTCTTGTCGACGATGGCACCGAACGCGCGCAGGGCATCCATGTGGAAGTCGATGGGGCGGTCGCCGATACGGCACCCGCCGAGGTCGGGGATAAGCGCTTCGCCGAGACGGTGCAGCAGCGGACCACAGAACAGGATCGGGATGCGGCTGGAGCCGGCGAGCGCGTCGATCTCGTGAAAGTGTGCCTTGAGCACGTTGCTCGGGTCGAGACGCAGTTCGCCCTCGCCGACCTTGGTGACGGAGACCCCGTAGGCCTCGAGCATTCCGGTGACAACACCGACATCACTGATGTCGGGAACGTCCTTGAGAACGGAGGGGGTGTCGGCGAGGAGAGCGGCGACCATGGCTTTCGTTGCGAGGTTCTTGGCTCCACGAACCTCGATGCGACCACGCAGCGGCTTTCCGCCGTTGATAACGATCTTGTCGGACAGCAGTCCCACTCGCTCGGCAGCCTTCTGGGCATCCTTCACAAGCGAATTCATGTGCTCACCTCATTCATCGCGCGCACGCGGGTGGTGGTTGGTGCAGGCCGCGCGCGCCGCCTCGACAGTCTACGTCTACTCCCCGTGGTCATTACCGGGCGGGCAACGTCGTCGGTAGCCAGTTCGGTCGGGTCGCCTCGAAGTCGGTGATCGCCCGCTCGTCGCGCAGGGTCAAGCCGATGTCGTCGAGTCCCTCGAGCAAGCGCCAGCGAGTGTAGTCATCGATCTCGAAGTCGAAGGTCGCCTTACCAACGACGACCTTGCGTTCGACGAGATCCACGGATGCCTCAAGCCCCGGGTGCTCGTCGAGGATGAGCCAGATCGCCTCGATGTCGGCGTCCGCTACCTGTCCGGTGAGCAGACCCTGCTTGCCCGAGTTGCCGCGGAAGATATCGCCGAACTTCGACGACAGCACCGCCTGGAACCCGTAGTCACGAAGCGCCCAGACGGCGTGCTCGCGACTCGATCCCGTGCCGAAGTCAGGACCTGCGACGAGGATTCGTGGGTGCGCGTAAACCGGACGATTGAGCACGAAATCCGGGTCCTGGCGCCAGCGGAAGAAGAGTGCGTCGTCATATCCGGTCTTCGTCACACGCTTCAAGAACTCGGCGGGGATGATCTGGTCGGTGTCGACGTTGGAACGCTGCAGCGGCACCGCGACGCCCGTGATAACGGTGATGGGCTCCATGTCAGTTCACCTCTCCGGCCGAAGCGAACTCGGCGACGTCTGACGGGCTCGACAGCGTGCCGCGGATTGCGGTGGCTGCAGCGACAAGCGGAGAGACCAGGTGGGTGCGACCACCCTTGCCCTGTCGACCCTCGAAGTTGCGGTTCGAGGTCGACGCGCACCTCTCCCCCGGCGCAAGCTGATCGGGATTCATACCGAGACACATCGAGCAGCCCGCGAAGCGCCACTCGGCACCGAACTCTTCGACGATCTTGTCGATCCCTTCGGCCTCGGCCTCGATGCGCACTCGTGCCGACCCGGGCACGACCATGACGCGCACACCATCTGCCTTCTTCTTGCCCTTGATGACAGACGCGAAGGCTCGGAGGTCTTCGATACGACTGTTGGTGCACGACCCCATGAAGACGGCGTCGACGCGGATGTCCTTCATCGGTGTACCGGCTTCGAGGTCCATGTACTCGAGCGCTCGCTCGGCGGCGGCACGGTCGTT
>CAYZHZ010000002.1:8703-76907 GCA_964477625.1 uncultured Salinibacterium sp. | reverse complement strand
CGGCTTCGCCGTCGACGTCTCGGCCGCAGGGTCGGTCGAGACCTTCATCGCCGAGGTCGTCGCGGCCTTCGGTCGCATCGACGTACTGGTGAACAACGCCGGCGTGATCTCGCTGATCCCGTTCGCGGAACTCGGGGAGACCGAGTGGGATCGAGTGGTCGACATCAACCTGAAGGGGCCGTTCCTCACGACCAAGGCCGTGCTGCCCCACATCACCGCGAACGGCTGGGGTCGGATCGTCAACATCTCGTCTGACGTCGGCAAGCGCGGCGAGGCGAACCTCGCGCACTACGTGGCGTCGAAGTTCGGGGTCGTCGGTCTCACGCAGGCCGTGGGCGTCGAGCTCGCCATGACGGGCGTCACTGTGAATGCCATTTGCCCGGCGATCATGAACACCGACATGATGAAGCAGATCGCCAAGGAGGGCGCCGCGATCGACGGTGGGGATGAGAGCGAGACCTTCAAGCACCTCCATGACGTGGTGCCCATGGGTCGGCCGACGGAGCCCACGGACATCGCGAACGTGGTCAGCTTCCTCTGTTCGGACGACGCATCCTTCCTCACCGGCCAGTCGCTCAATGTCACCGGTGGCCGCTGGATGAATTAGCTCGACTTGGCGCCGCCTGGTCCCGATCCGTGGCCAGGCGGCGTCTGTCGCGCCCGAAAAGGCGTCCAAGTCCTGTTGTGGATTCGTGACTTGACAGGCCTTGCAGGGAGAAATACATTGAAACCCAGTTCAAAACTGTAACGCCATTTCATTAATTGCGACGACGAGGTTGCGACATCTCCGCTTCCACGCAGACACAAGCGGCCGCACTGCGGCAGCGAGAGGAGTCTTGATGCCTGACCCGGACGTCACGACGATGACTGCGGCCCGAGCCGCGATCGCCCCGGACGACATCGAGCCGCCCAGGGCCCCGCGCAACCGCCTGAAGGCAGTGGCGGGCTTCGGCGCTCGGTACGGCATGCTCCTCGCCTTCGTGGTGATGCTGCTCGTGTTTCTGGTGACCAACGAGCACTTCCGCCAACCGGCCAACCTGTTGAACGTTCTCCAGCAGAGCTCGGTCATCGGCATCGTGGCGTGCGGGATGTCGGTGATGATCATCGCCGGCGGCTTCGACCTCTCGGTCGGCGCGATCGGTGCGGCATCCACCATGGCTGCGGCGGCCATCATGACGAGCACGGGATCGATTCCGGCCGGCGTGGTGGGCGGGCTGGTCGCCGGTCTCGTCGCCGGGGCCTTCAACGGCCTGCTCGTATCGCGTGTGCGGATCACGCCCTTCGTCGCGACGCTGGGCAGCAGCACGATCATCCTCGGGATCATCTACGCGTCTACCAACGCGGCACCGATCTCGGGCATCCCGCTGGAGTACACCCAGTTCGGGCTTGGTAAGTTCTACGGCTTCCCCATTCCCGCGATCGTTTTCGCGGGCGTCGCCATCCTGGTCTTCGCGGTGCTCAAGTGGACCAAGATCGGCCACTACGTCTACGCCGTCGGGTCGAGCCGTGAGGCGAGCCGCCTCGCCGGCGTGCCCGTCGAGCGCGTGCTGCTCTTCACGTTCATCGTCGGCGGCGTGCTCGCGGCTCTCGCAGGTCTTGTGCTCCTGGGCCAGACGAGTATCGGGCAGCCCACCGCGGGTGTCAGCTGGCCTCTCACGGCGATCGCCGCAGTGGTGGTGGGCGGAACGCCGCTGCGCGGTGGCACCGGCGGCGTTCAATCGGCGGTGATCGGCACGCTCCTCCTGGGGGTGCTGGCCAACGCCCTCAATCTTTACGGCGTCTCGCCGTATTGGCAGCCTGCGGTCACGGGAGCAGTAGTCCTGCTCGCCGTCGGGGTTGACAGTTATCAGAGGAAGTCAGTTGGAGGTATGGCATGACAACACAGATCACACGGCGCATCGGCGTGCTCGGAATCTGCACAGCGGTTGCCCTGTCGGTCGCGGCGTGTTCCACGCCCGCGAGCGGCGGCGGAGATGCCGGCGATGACAGTTTCGATATCGGCGTATTGGTAGCCGACACGACAATCCCGTACTACACGCCCATGATCGAGGGTGAGAAGCAGGCTGCCGAGGATCTCGGTGTGACCATCGACGTGCAGAACGGACAGGGCGACCTCGCCCAGCAGATCGCGATCATCCAGCAGTTCGTCGCCCAGGGCAAGGATGCCCTCGTCGTCACCACTAGCGATGGTAAAGGCATCGTTCCCTCGCTCCAGGCCGCGCACGACGCCGGCATTCCGATCATCGCCAACAACACCGTCATCGAAGACGACAAAGTTGTGACCTATGTCGGCTCGGACAACGTCACGTTCGGCCAGACCATGGGCCAGGCCGTCTGCGACCTGCTAGGCGGCAAGGGGAAGATCGCGGTCATCCTCGGCATCCTAGGCACGTCGCCGCAGCTCGACCGCCAGTCGGGACTCAACGACACGATCGCGTCCGAGTGCCCCGACGTCGAGATCCTGGCCGAGCAGACCGCCAACTGGGACAACGGCCAGGCGCTCGCAGTCGGTCAGGACTTCCTGAACCGGTTCGGCAAGGGCGAGATCGACCTCATCGTCGACCAGGGCCCAGAGGGTGTGGCTCCCGCACAGTGGGCTGCAGAGAACGGTCGCGACGACGTGCGCTGGATCGTGGGCGACATCCCCAAGGCGGTGGCACCGGCCATCGAGTCCGGCGTCATCGACATGGCGATCTGGCAGGATCCGTACGACCAGGGCTACAAGTCGGTCGAGGATGCCGTGAACTGGCTCAAGGGCGACAAGGACAAAGTTCCCCAGCCGCGTGACTACAGCGAGAACATCGTCGTCACGAAGGACAACATCGGCGACATCGAGCCCTACTAGGTTCGAAGCCTCTCACCACAACCAACGATTGAGAAACTCGGAGACAGTGGACGTCACATCCAACAATGTCCCGGCACTCCCCGGGCGTTCGGCGCAGGCCAACGCCCGGGGAGGCGCTCCCGCACTCCTCGACATGAGGGACATCACCAAGGACTTCCCGGGCGGCCGCGTGCTGCACGACGTCGACTTCCGGCTGATGCGCGGCGAGGTGCACGCGCTGGTTGGCGAGAACGGCGCCGGCAAGTCGACCCTCATGAAGATCCTGGCGGGGCTCTACCCCGACCACGGCGGAGTCATCGAGCTCGAGGGCGACGTGGTGAGCATGCGCTCGCCTCGCGCGGCCCTCGCCGCCGGTGTGGCAGTGATCTATCAGGAGTTCGCGCTGGCCCCCGACCTGACGGTTGCGGAGAACATCGCCCTCGGTCGCGAACCCGGCACGGGAGCGCCCGGGTCGATCAGCCACCGGGCGCTGCGTGCGCGATCCGCGAAGGAGGCCACAGACCTGGGAATCGACCTTCCCATGGATACGCCCGTGGGCGAACTCGGCGTCGCCGACCAGCAGCTCACGGAGATTGTCAAGGCTGTCGCTCGGCAGGCCCGGGTGCTCGTCATGGACGAGCCCACTGCCCGCCTTTCGTCCAAGGAACGCGATCGCCTGTTCGGCATCATTCGCGGCCTCTCCGCTCGCGGCGTGGGTGTCATCTACATCTCGCACTTCCTCGAGGAGATCTTCTCCGTCGCCTCCAGGGTCACCGTCTTGCGGGATGGCCACCTCGTCGCGTGCGACACGCTGGACAACCTCGACCTCCCCCAGCTTGCCAGACTCATGGTCGGCGACAAGTTCCGCGAGATCGAGATCAGCACGCGACAGAACCTCGAGGGCGCCGAAGGCGAGCGAGTCGTCGCCCTAAAGGTCGACGATCTCAGCGTCGACGACCTCGTCAAGCCCGTCAGCTTTACACTCCACCGCGGAGAGGTGATCGGATTCGCGGGCCTGCAGGGATCGGGTCGCACCGAGATGGTCGATGCCATCGTGGGCAACCGCCCGGCCCGGCGCGGCGGGCGCCTGCACATCGGCAGCTACTCGGGGCTGCCCCGCCACCCCCGCGCAGCACTGGCAGCGGGCATCCTGATGCTGCCGGCTGCCCGCAAGACCCAGGGCATCCTCGCGGTGAGGTCGGTCGCCGAGAACATCGCCATCGCGGCGCTCGATCGCGATCTCTCCATCGGAGGATTCATACGTGCCAAGAAGCGCCGCTTGCTAGTCGAACAGATGATCGATCGGTTCGCCGTGCGGCCGAAGGCCGCAGGGGTGGAGATCAGTTCTCTAAGCGGCGGCAATCAGCAGAAAGCATTGTTTGCGCGTGCCACCGCCGCCGAGGCCGCAGTGTTGATCCTCGACCAGCCAACCGCTGGGGTGGATGTAGGGGCGACCGTCGAGCTGTACGACCAGATCGACCTTCTGACCTCAAGCGGCGTCGCCGTGCTTTTGGTGTCGGACGACCTGACCGAGTTGCTCCGGCTTTCGGACACCATAATCCTGATGAAGGATGGGTTGGCGTCCGCGCCAAAGCCGGTCTCCTCCTTCGATCGAGCGAGCCTGCTCGCCTCGATTACGGGCAAAGCGCCAGAGATCTCGGATCGGCTAGGGGGGGAGAAGCAGAAATGAACGCACTAAAGGTGGGATTGGTCGGAGCGGGACCCTGGTCCGAAATGGTTCACGGCCCGATGCTCTCCGCGGGACCCGAAACAGAACTCAGCGGAATCTGGGCCCGACGACCGGAGGCCGCTGCGGTCTTGGCGTCACGGCTCGGGGTTCCCGTGTTCTCGACGTTTGAGGAGCTTCTCGAGCACAGCGAGGCCGTCGCCTTCGCAGTGCCTCCCCACGTGCAGGCCGAGTATGCCATCCGTGCAGCGCGCGCGGGCAAGGCTGTGCTCCTCGAGAAGCCCGTCGCGGAGTCGTTTGCTGACGCGGAACGTGTCGCGGACGCGATCGGCGAGGCCGGCGTCACATCCGTGGTGACACTCACCTACCGCTTTGCGCGTGGGGTACGTGAGTTCATCGACGATGTCTCATCGATCGAGTTTCACGGCGGGCGCTCTCTGTTTCTCACCAACGCGTACCTGGGCGGTCCGTTTGCCACAGAATGGCGTCTGGCGAGCGGTTCCCTCCTGGACATTGGCCCCCACGCGATCGACCTCCTCGACGCGACAATCGGTCCGATCGTCGCTGTGCGGGCAACCCACGGCTCCCGCCATTGGACTGCAATCACGCTCGAGCACGAGAACGGTGCCACCTCGCAGGTGTCGCTCTGCTCGCACACGGCTACTGATCCTCTTCGCATCGAGATCGACCTTTACAACGACGAGACGACGCGCTCGCTCGATGTCACCCGGGCGATGGGTGATGTGTACGGCGAGATCCTTCTGAAGGGCAATCGCCCGCTCGGCCATGCCGAGGCATTCGACACGCTCCGCGCGGAGTTCGCGAGCGCGGTGAGAACCCGAGTACCGCATCCGCTTGACGTGCATTATGGACTCCGGCTTCAGAAGATCGTGGAAGCGGCCGCAAGAGATCTGGCTAGCGCCGGAGAGAGGATTGTTTAGTGGCCGTCGTGCACATGGTGCTTGTTCAGTGGCGTCCGGACTTGAGCGACACCGCCCTGAGCGTTGCGCGAATTGCGGCGAGGCGAATGGAATCGCGAATTTCCGGAATCGTGCGGCTCGAGGAAGGTCCGAGCGTAAGCCCCGAGGGGCTGGAACAGGAACACAACTACGGACTGCTCGTCGAGTTCGAGAGCGGCGCTGCGCGGGATGCCTACCTTCCCCACCCCGCGCACCTCGAGTTTGGGGAGCACATCAAGGCCGGTGCAATCAAGGTCACAGTGTTCGATCTCGCGGTCTGAGTTGCGGTCATCCGCCCGACGCGCTCCAGGCTGATGTGGATTCCCTGACGCTGAGTCGGGGTTCCACAAGTTCACTTCCCGCCGCCACGGACGAACCGTCAATGTGTGCAAGGAGCCTGTCGGCGCACCGCTCGGCTATTCGGTCCGGGAACGTCGCGACGCTGGTGAGTGCCGGCACTTGGTACTCGGCATCAGGCGTGTTGTCGAAGCTCGCAACCGCGATGTCGCGACCGGGCTCGAGCCCCTGATTCCTCAAAGCTGCAAAAACCCCGACAGCCACGGTGTCGCTCAGGGCCACGATGGCCTGCGGCATTGCCAGCTCGGCCAGGGCAGCATCGGTGCCCAACGCCCCGCCCCTCGAGGTCACGGGGGTCTCGAAGTGTCGGATTCTGGCGCCCTTGGGTAAGCCGGTCGACACCCCGGCGTAGCGATCTGCCGCCGTGGAACCGTCCGCGCGACCCCCAACGAAAGCAACGTTGGTCGCTCCCAGGTCGCCCAGATGCCGCCCCAGAAGCTCTCCAGCCAGAAGATTGTCGGTGGTGACGGATGGCGCTTCATCGGTCGGCGTGTTCGAACGAGCGATCGTGATGAGTGGTGTTTGGGCAGCTGCGGCCATGGCAGTCACGCTCGACAAGTCGGATTGCCAAGCGGGGAGAAGAATGACCCCGTCAACGCCATTCTCTATGAATGCCCGCAGCAGTTGCTTCTCCCGCTCGGCATCGTCTCGACTGTAACCGACGACGACGGCGATATCCGATGGCCCAAGGCGGTCTTCCAAAGAAGTAACCATTTGGGCGAAGTAGGAGTTGCCGACCTCAGTTGCGATGAGCGCCACTGACGTAGCTCTCCGCGTTCGCAGCGACGCCGCAGTTCGGTTGTAGACGTAACCGAGCTCGCTCATCGCGTCGAGAACGCGTGTTCGGGTTGCCTCGGGGATGGAGCTGTGCCCGTTGATGACCAAGGAGACCGTGGAGCGCGAGACCCCGGCCCTAGCGCTGACGTCCGTGAACGTGATCCGCTTGCGGATAGCCGCACTCCTTCTCGCCTCGACGCGTGCAGCTCTCATCCTGCCCCACTTGATGTCCGCGCGAGGCGTTTGTCATACTCCACGATAGCTTGTCGAAAGAAGACAACATCGATCCGAACTGGAATGGTATTCCAAAAACTGATAAGCTCGACCACGGAACCTCGAGGAAGCGGGACAGCCTGCTTGCCGCGATTGCTGGAAAGGCACTCACGTGATCGAACGTCTGGCGGACACAGACGGCATGGCTGCTGGCCGCCGATACGGCATGGCCTATCTCACACTTGCGCCTCTGCCTGCACCCGAGAGCGTCCGAATCGCTGCCGAGGCAGGCTACGATTTTATCGGGCTACGCGTGAGCCCGTTCAGCGTGAGAGATCCGGACCTGCAGATGGGGCCAGGTTCCCCGTTGCTTCGCGAGACGGCCCGGCTTCTTCAGGGCACGGGACTAACCGCCCTCGACTTCGAGTTCATCCTGCTCACCGAGACCGTCGACCGGTCGGCCTGGCTGCGCACGCTCGAGGCAGGAGCATTCCTCGGGGCAACGATCGTCGCCGTGGCCGCCGCCGATCCTGAGCTCGCGCGCGTCCGGGACAACCTTGCGATGCTCGCGGCGGACGCCGCGGAGTTCGGGGTCCGGCCCGCGCTGGAGACCATCAGCTATGAGCAACTGAGCGATTTCTCGCTTGCTGCGTCCTTGGCTGAGGACACCGGAGCTGCGCTCTTGGTCGATCCCCTGCACCTCACTCGCCGAGGCACGGCTCCGGCCGCCGTCGCCGAGGTCGACCCGGCTCTGGTGCCGGTTCTCCAACTTTGCGATGCGCCGCTCGCGCCGCCCGGAGATGGTGGCCGCAACGCACTCGCCACCGAGTCGCGCACGGGCCGGCTGCCCATCGGATCCGGCGAACTCCCCCTACGCGAGTTCGTCAGAGCGGCTCCGCCCACCGTGCCGATCAGCGTCGAGATCCCGAACACCATGATGCGAGCTGCGACTACCGATGTCCTGTGGGCGAAGGAGAACCTGGCCGCGGCCCGGCGGTTAGTGGAGGAGGCGGATCGTGAACGTTGATCTGTTGGTATTGGGTACAGGAGCTGCGGGACTCACCGCCGCACTCACTGCCGCGCACGAGGGGTTGAGCACCCTCGTCATCGAGAAGACGGAGTACGTCGGCGGCACTACTGCCTACTCGGCGGGCACCTGCTGGATGCCTGGTCATCCGTTCCTGGATGACGAGACGGCGGCTGCGGATCGCGTCGCCGGGCTCCAATATTTGGACGCGCTCGTCGGCGACAAGGCCGACCCTCGAATGCGTCAACGCTATCTCGAGGCGGGTCCCGACATGCTGCGGTACTTGGACCGGCTGGGCGTGACCTTCCGGCACTCACAGACGGTGGTCGACTATCACCCCGAACTAAAGGGCTACGGCGTCGGCCGGGCGTTGGAACCTCTGCCATACGATGGCCGCCGGCTCGGGCGGGTCACCTTCCGTCACGTGCGACCACCAGCTCCCGAGTTCACACTGTTCGCGGGGACACTCATGGTCAGGCGCGCGGAGGCCGACAAGCTGCTCGGCATCTTCCGAGGCTCGCCTGCGGCGCTGCTCCTCGCGCTGCGCCTCGGCATCCGATGGGTCTTCGACTTGCTGCGATACCCGAGAGGAACCCGCTTGACGATGGGTAACGCCCTAGTCGCGAACCTCTACGAGAAAGCTCTGGCAGCCGGCGCGCGGGTATCCTTCAACGCAAACGTCAAGCGGTTAGTCATGGATGGCGGCCGGGTCACGGGCGCGATTGTGGAATCCGACGGTCGCGAGCGAACAATTCAGGTGAGACAGGGCGTGGTTCTCGCGGGGGGAGGCTTTGCGGCTGGGCGAGAGCTACGGGAGCACTTGCTGCCGTCCCCGACACCGCAGTTCACCCGCGCTGCCACGGGTGCGTCCGGAGACTCTCTTACCCTAGGCCTTGCCGCGGGTGGACAGATGGGCAGCCACGATGACAACGCGTTCTGGTTTCCCTCGTCGATCGGGAGGAGAAGGAACGGCTCCACCGCGGTTTTCCCTCACATTTGGGATCGCGCAAAGCCCGGCATCGTCGCCGTCGCGAAATCGGGCAAGCGTTTCGTCGACGAGTCGGTGTCCTATCACAGGTTTACGCGCGCGATGTATGCTACCGACGCCAGCGGTGATGAGGCGATTCCCGCCTGGCTGATCACCGACGCGCGCGCCCTTCGTCGGTACGGTCTCGGGCTGATCCGCCCCATGTCGACTCGCTCAGTGACTCGCCGACACGTGCAGGATGGCTACATCAAGACTGCGAGGACGATCACGCAACTCGCCGAAATGATCGGCGTCGATGAGGTCGGCCTTCAAGCGACAGTCGAAGATGCCAATCGGTCCTCGAAAACTGGTATCGATCCCCTCTTCTCAAAAGGCACCAGTCCCTTCGGAATCCAATACGGCGACCGGAGTCGCCCCCACCCGAACCTCGGGCCCATCGACCGTGCACCGTTTTACGCCCTTCCGGTCGTGCCCACGCCTCTCGGCACCGCGGCTGGGCTCCGGATCAATGTCGACGCCCAGGTCTTGGACGCGTCAGGAAACCCCATTGGGGGGCTCTACGCGTGCGGGAATGATGCCGATTCGATCATGGCAGCCGAGTACCCAGGGGCGGGTTGTCAAATAGGTGCCGGATTGGCCTTCGGCTACCTCGCCGCGCAGCACGCGGCGTCGTGTGCGAGACGACGCACGGATGAGTCCGCTCCAATCCGGACGCGTTCGGCGGGAACACAGGCTCACCCTGACGAAAGGAACGTGCGATGAACAGGCCCTTCCAGGACAGAAACAAACGCATCATCGAGGACTTTCGAGCTAACAATGGCAATGTCCGCTCCGAAGGATTCGGTCGTCGGCTGGTGCTTGTTCACCATTTCGGAGCGAAGTCCGGCACCGAATACATCACACCGCTTGTGAGCATCCGTGACGATGAGGACACATGGTTGATCGCGGCCTCTGACGGCGGGGCGCCGCAGCATCCACATTGGTACCACAATCTTCTGGCACATCCTGATACGACAATCGAAACTGCAGACGGAATCGTAGAAGTCCATGTGGAGGAGTTGCTGAGCGCTAAGCGCGAGGCCGGGTGGGCGAAGTTCACCTCAATTGACCACAACGTCGAGTACGAGAACTTCCGCAGCTATCAGAACAGGACGACCCGCACCATTCCGGTGGTTGCGCTCCATAGGCGAGCGATCAAGCCAGCATGATGTGCGAATCCGTTCATGCACGCTAACGACCGCACTCTTTGTGCCGACGTTTCTCGGCACCGCTGCTGGCCTTCGTAGGGCCTATTCGATCATGGCAGCCGAGTACCCGGGGGCGGGTTTGTCATGTCGGTGCCGGATCTACCTTCGGCTACCTCGTCGCGCAGCACGCGGCTTCAGGTGCGAGGCGGCGCATGGGTGAGATCCGGTCGAACCCCGACACGTTCGGCGGGACTGTCGGGTCAGAATGACGAAGGTTCCGGCTAGCGAGGAAGGGGACTCCGACATCGATCGCCACCTTGATCGGAAACCCAACGCGACGCTCGGAAATGGTGTCGCCCGAAGGTCGGTGACCGGTCGTGTCCTCGCGGTGCTCGACTCTTTCGATGCGACGCATCGGCGTCAATCGCTCGCTGCGATCTCCCGCCGCACAGGCCTGCCCCTGACCACGGTTCACCGGCTCGCCCACGACCTCGAACGCAATGACGCGCTGGTGCGAGGTTCCGACGGCGACTACGAGATCGGCAGCAAGATCTGGCGGCTCGGTACTCTTGCCTCGGTGCACGTCGAGCTGCGCGAAGTGGCTCTTCCCTACATGGAGGACGTCTACGAGCTCGGCAACGATGCCGTACAGGTAGCGGTCCTCGACGGATTGCGCTGCCTCATCGTTGACCGCATCGCGGGCTCACGGACGATCTCCGTTCTCAGCAAGCCCGGTTCGCGCCTGCCACTGCACGCCACGGGGGTGGGCAAAGTGCTGCTGGCTTACGCGGGGACGGAGTTGCAGGATGCTGTGCTCGGCTCCCTCGACCGTTACACCGACAAGACCATCACCGATGTGTCGACGCTCAGGTCCCAACTCGTGACGATCAAGTCCCAGGGGTTTGCGATCACCCGGGAGGAGCTGGCGCCGGGAGCTACGTCGGTCGCCGTGCCCCTGCGCGGCAAGGGGGAGAAGGTCATCGCCGCGCTCGGCGTGGTGTCGTCGAGCGACAACGCCGAGATCTCGCGCATGGTGCCCGTGCTCCAGGTGACTGCAGCCGCGCTGTCGAAGAAGCTCGTGCAGAGCGGGCTTGGTGAGGCGTCGCGGCTCCTCTAGCGGCCCCAATCCTCCTTCCGCTATCCGGAATACCCCCTAGGCGTCCGGCGGCTTGTCGCGTTGTCTTGATTTACACGCGCACTGCGCGCAGATTCGAGGGAAGAACATGGCGCGGGTAGTTCGAGGAACACCACGGACCGCATTGCACATCGTCGACGGCCTGGCCGAGTTGGGCGTCGCGACGGTGCACGAGGCTCAGGGCCGCAGCGGACTGCTCGACATCCGGCTGCGTCCCATCTTCCCCGCCAAGATCGCCGGCACCGCGCTCACCGCCGAGGTCGCCCCCGGCGACAACTGGACTATCCACGTTGCGGTCGAGCAGGCGCAGCCCGGAGACATCCTCGTGGTTACCCCCACCAGCCCCTGCGAAGACGGCTACCTCGGTGACCTACTCGCCGACTCGCTCCTGGCACACGGCGTGCGCGGCCTCGTGATCGATGCTGGGGTGCGCGATGTTGCCACGCTCACCGAGATGGGCTTTCCCGTCTGGTCGAAGAACATTGGCGCGCAGGGCACCGTCAAGTTCACTCCCGGCAACGTGCAGACCCCCATCGTCATTGCCAACCAGCTGGTGAACCCGGGCGACGTCGTCATCGCCGACATCGACGGTGTGGTCGTGGTGCGCCGAGAGGATGCCGCTGAGGTTCTCGCCAAGGGCCGCGAGCGCGAAGCCAACGAGACCGCGAAGCGCGAGCGCCTGCGCGCCGGAGAGCTCGGGCTCGACATCTACTCGATGCGCGAGAAGCTCGCCGCCGCGGGTCTCGTCTACGAGGACTACACGCCGTGACCAACACCCAAACAGCCGTGCCCGGCGCAGTGATGCGCGGTGGCACCTCGAAGGGCCTGTACTTCCTCAAAGAAGACCTCCCGTCCGACCGCCCCGCCCGTGACGCCTTCCTGCTGGCGGCGATGGGCTCGCCTGACGTGCGCGAGATCGACGGACTAGGCGGCGGGCATCCGTTGACCTCGAAGGTCGCGGTGGTCAGCCGCTCCGAGCGCGAGGGCATCGACGTTGACTACCTGTTCCTGCAGGTCTGGCCCGACCGTACCGAGGTGAGTGACCAGCAGAACTGCGGCAACATCTTGGCGGGGGTCGGCCCGTTCGCCATCGAGCGCGGACTCGTGCCAGCACAGGGCGACCTCACTCCCGTCGCCATCTTCATGGTCAACACCGACTCGAAAGCCACCGCGTTCGTCGAGACCCCCGGTGGAGTCGTGAACTACGCGGGCGAGGCCCGCATCGACGGCGTACCCGGCACTCACGCTCCGATCATGATCAACTTCGAGGATGTCGCGGGCTCCACCTGCGGCGCCCTCCTCCCCACCGGCAACGCCGTCGACATCGTGGAAGGCGTCGAGGTCACCTGCATCGATAACGGGATGCCCGTTGTCTGCCTCGCAGCTAGCGACCTGGGTGTCACAGGCTACGAGACCCCGGCCGAACTCGAGGCCAACGAGGAGCTCAAGGCGAAGGTCGAGGCGATCCGGCTGGCCGTCGGCCCTCTCATGAACCTCGGGGATGTCACCAGCAAGACCGTGCCGAAGATGAGCCTGCTGGCCCCCGCCCGCGACGGCGGTCTGGTGGCTACTCGCACGTTCATCCCGAATCGCGTGCACGAGTCGATCGGGGTGCTCGGCGCCGTGTCAGTTGCGACAGCTTGCATGATCGAGGGCAGCGTTGCCGCGCGCATCGCTGGCGTCACGAGCGCTGCGCCCTCCCTCGAGGTCGAGGTCGAGCATCCGACCGGATTCTTCACAGTGCAGATGGAGGTCGACCGGTCATCGGGCGAGCTCGTCGTCACGAAGTCCGCGCTGCTGCGCACCGCCCGCATGCTCATGTCGGGCACCATCTACGTCAACCCAATCGGAGCTTGAGACACGCATGATCATCGACATCCACGGCCACTACACGACAGCCCCCGAGGCCCACAACCAGTGGCGTATCGATCAGCTCGCTGCGTACGCGGCAGGCAAGCCGAGCCCCGCCTACCCTGAGATCTCGGATGACACGATCCGCGCGTCGATCGAGGAGAACCAACTCAAGCTCATCACCGAGCGAGGTAGCGACCTCACGATCTTCTCCCCTCGGGCGAGTGCCATGGGTCACCACGAGGGCGATCAGCGCATCAGCCTCGAGTGGACAGTGGCCTGCAACAACCTCATCAAGCGAGTCGTCGACCTGTTCCCCGATACCTTCGTCGGTGTCGGACAGCTGCCACAGTCGCCCGGTGCCGATCTCACTGAGACGCTTGCCGAGCTCGAGCGCGTGGTGAACGAACTCGGCTTCATCGGTGTGAACCTCAACCCCGACCCGAGCGGTGGCCAGTGGCAGACAGTTCCGCTGACTGACAAGTTCTGGTACCCGCTCTACGAGAAGATGGTCGAGCTCGACGTGCCGGCCATGGTTCACGTCTCCGCGAGCTGCAACCCGAACTTCCACGCGACAGGCGCGCACTACATGAACGCCGACACTACGGCCTTCATGCAGCTCATTCAGGGTGACCTGTTCAAGGACTTCCCGACCCTGCGTCTGATCATCCCGCACGGTGGCGGGGCCGTGCCGTACCACTGGGGTCGCTATCGCGGTCTCGCGGACATGCTGAAGAAGCCGTCGCTCGACACCCACCTGATGAACAACGTCTTCTTCGACACCTGCGTCTACCACCAGCCCGGAATCGACCTGCTCGTGAAGGTGATCGACAACAAGAACATCCTCTTCGGCTCCGAGATGATCGGCGCGGTTCGGGGCATCGATCCGACCACGGGCCACTACTTCGACGACACCCGCCGCTACATCGACGCGGCTCAGATCAGCGATGCCGAGAAGGCGAGCATCTTCGAGACCAACGCCTACGCGGTGTTCCCCCGCCTCAAGAACCAACTGGCGGTGCAGAAGCAATGAGCACAGCTTTCGTGAAGGATGCCACGTGGCTCGACTGGGACCCCGATCCCACCAAGCCCACCTTCGCCGTTCCCCCGGGATCGGTCGACGCGCACTGCCACGTCTTCGGCCCGGGCAACATCTTCCCCTTCGCCCCGGAACGCAAGTACACGCCGTGCGATGCGAGTCGCGAGCAGTTGTTCGCCCTGCGCGACTTCCTCGGTTTCGACAAGAACGTCGTCGTTCAGGCCACCTGCCACGGTGCCGACAACTCGGCGCTGCTCGACGTGCTCGAGCACTCCGACGATCGCGCTCGCGGAGTGGTCACCGTCAAGCCCGACATCGAGGCGCGCGAGCTCGCCCGCATGGACGACCTGGGCGTGCGCGGCGTGCGCTTCAACTACGTCAAGCGCCTGGTCGACCCGAAGCCCGACGACTACTACCGCGCGATCGTCGACAAGATCGCCCCGCTGGGCTGGCACGTGGTGCTCTACTTCGAACCCGCCGATCTCGCCGAGAAACGCGACTTCTTCGCGAGCCTCGGGGTGCCGATCGTCGTCGACCACATGGGTCGCCCCGACGTGACCAAGCCCGTCGACGGACCGGAATTCCAGGCCTACCTCGACTTCGCTCGCACAGCGGATGTCTGGACCAAGGTCAGCTGCCCCGACCGCCTGACCGTGTCGGGCTCGCCCCACTACGTGGACGTGGTCCCTTTCGCGAAGGCGATCGTGGACGAGTTCAGCGACCGGGTGCTCTGGGGAACCGACTGGCCGCATCCGAACATGAAGAAGGAGATGCCCGACGACGGCATCCTCGTCGACTACGTACCCACGATCGCGACGACCCCCGCACTCCAGGAGAAACTCCTGGTCACCAATCCCACCACCCTGTATTGGAGCTGACCATGACGAAACCGGATTTCCACCAGTTCGATGACATCCCCGGCACCACGATCTTCACGATCGAGATGGCCAAGAAGGGGTTCCACCTCAATCAGTTCTGCATGAGTCTGCGCAGTGCGGAGAACCGCGAGCGCTTCCTCGCCGACGAGCGATCGTATGTCGATGAGTGGGAGATGACCGAGGAACAGAAGCAGGCAGTGCTCACCCGCGACTTCCAGAAGATGCTCGACCACGGCGGCAATGTCTACTTCCTCGCGAAGATCTTCGCGTCCGACGGCCTGTCGTATGTGCAGGCCGTCAGCACCATGACCGACATGAACGTGCCGGAGTACCAGGCGATGATGCTGGCCGGCGGCCGCAGCGTCGAGGGCTGGCGCAGCAAGAAAGAGCGAGGAGAAGCCTGATGGCACGCATCACCGCAGGAGTCAGCACCAGTCACGTGCCCGCCGTCGGCGCGGCCGTCGACATGGGTCGCACCGAGGAGCCGTACTGGAAGCCCATGTTCGAGGGCTACGAGTTCTCGAAGAAATGGATGGCCGACCACACACCGGATGTCGCGATCATCGTCTACAACGACCACGCGTCGTACTTCGGCATGGAGATCATGCCGACCTTCGCGATGGGCGTCGGTGACTCGTTCGCGATCTGCGATGAGGGTTACGGACCGCGGCCCGTGCCCGTGGTCGAAGGCGCGCCCGAGCTCGCGACGCACTTGGCGGCATCCCTGATCCTCGACGACTTCGACATGACCGTGCTCAACGTGCTCGAGGTCGATCACGGACTCACCGTGCCGATGTCGCTCATGTTCGGCACCCCCGACAAGTGGCCCACCAAGGTGATCCCGCTGCCGGTCAACGTCGTCATGTACCCGCAGCCGTCGGGCGAGCGCTGCCTGTCGCTGGGTAAGGCGATCCGCCGTGCGGTGCAGCAGTTCGACGAGGACCTCGACGTGCAGATCTGGGGAACCGGCGGCATGAGCCACCAGATCCAGGGGGCCCGGGCCGGCCTCATCAACCTGCCCTGGGACAAGCAGTTCATGGATGACCTGGTCAACCAGCCCGAGGTGCTGCAGTACAAGCCGCACCTCGAGTACATGATCGAGGCGGGCTCCGAGGGCGTTGAGCTCATCATGTGGCTCATCATGCGCGGCGCCCTGGGCGCCGAGGTCGATGAGGTCTACCGTTTCAACCACGTGCCGGCATCCAACACCTCGGTCGGCCACCTCATCCTGACCCCGAAGGAGATCTGAGCGTGACCGTCAACCTCGCGGTCGTGGGCCTCGGCGCCTTCGGCCAGAAGCACCTCGACGCGCTCACGCAGATCCCCGATGCGGTCATCCACTCGGTTGCGCACTCGAAGATGGATGTCGCGCAGGAGGTCGCCGCGAAGTACGGCGCCGCGCACGCCTTCACCGACTACAGCGCGCTGCTGGCGCAGCCCGACCTCGATGGCGTGCTGCTGGCGACGCCGACGCAGATGCACCACGCGCAGACCATCGAGGCGCTGCGCGCGGGCAAGCACGTCATGGTCGAGATCCCCATGGCCGACTCGCTCGCCGGAGTGCAGGAGATCGTCGACGTGCAGGCCGAGACCGGTCGCATCGCGATGGCCGGGCACACCCGCCGGTTCAACCCGTCACACCAGTATCTGCACAAGAAGATCATCGCGGGGGAGTTCGCGATCCAGCAGATGGACGTGCAGACCTACTTCTTCCGCCGCACCAACATGAACGCGCTCGGCCAGCCCCGCTCGTGGACCGACCACCTGCTCTGGCACCACGCCGCCCACACCGTCGACCTGTTCCAGTACCAGACCGGCGAGAAGGTCGTGACTGCGAACGCGATCCAGGGCCCGAAGCATCCGGAGCTCGGGGTCGCCATGGACATGTCGATCCAGCTGAAGACCGAGACGGGCAAGATCTGCACGCTCAGCCTGTCGTTCAACAACGACGGCCCGCTGGGCACCTTCTTCCGCTACATCGGGGACACGGGAACCTACATCGCGCGGTACGACGACCTCGTCACGGGCAAGGAGGAGCCGATCGACGTCTCGCACGTCGACGTGTCGGTGAACGGCATCGAGCTGCAGGACCGCGAGTTCGTGGCCGCGATCGTCGAGGGGCGCGAGCCCAACTCCAGCGTCGCCCAGGTGCTGCCCTGCTACGTGGTGCTCGACGAGTTGCAGAGGCAGCTCGAGTACTAAGGGGGCTCGAGCCTGTCGAGACCGATCTCGACGAGCTCGATCACCGGCTGAACGGGATCTTCTTGCTGTGCAGGATGCGCGAGTAGGTGAGCGCGACGCCGTCGACCATGGTCGACTGGTAGCCGACCTCGTTCAGCATCTCGGTGACATCCATCATCTCGATCTGACGGCGCTTGACGTGCTGAGCGGTGCCGGTGAGATAGCGCTTGGCAGTCTCGGGGGAGGTCGACTCGAACTCACGCAGAATCTCCTCGTACGCCCAGTCCTGCAGACCCATGGTCTCGGCCGCCCAGAGGGTATCGATGAGCACGGCCGCCATGCCCTTGGCGAGGATGCTCCGCAGGAGCTTGCGCGCCGCCGCCTCACCGGGCACCTCCGAGACGTACTCGAGGTCGAGGCCGAAGGGCTCCAGGAGCTCGAGGAACCGGCGCGCCCCGGGCCCGGCGACGCCCATGGGGACCTTCTCGGCGAGCCCGGGGACCGGCCTCATGATCGCCACATCCGCGAACACGCCCTCGGCAAACAGCCCGGCGAGCGATTTCTTGAGGGCGGGGGTACCGGTGTTGAGGTCGGCGTAGACCGTGCCCGGCTCGAGCAGCGGCGCGACCTGTTCCGCGACCTTGCGGGCAGCAGTGGAGGAGTTGATCGAGATGACCACATCGGCTCCGGCGACGGCGGCCGCGACATCCTCGGCGAGGGGCACTGGCGGATTCGCCGGCACGACGGGGTCGAACCCGACGACCAGGGCGCCCGCCGCCTGCAGCCCGCCCGCGATCAGGGATCCCGCTTCGCCCAGCCCGATGACGCCGATTCGTACGCTCACGCTCATGGGTCCATTGTCGCAGGGCCACCCCGCCGCCAGTGCTGCGATCAGCGGTCGAACAGTCGGGCCTGCGCCTCGGTGTGATGGTCGCCGACCGCGGGCGCGATGTCCGTGAGGCGCCGCACCTGCTCGGGGGTGAGGGCCACCTCGAGCGCGCCGAGGTCCTCCTCGAGGTGGTCGATGCGCGTCGTACCGGGGATCGGCGACCAATCCGGCCGCAGGGCCAGCAGCCAGGCCAGAGCGAGCTGGGCGGGCGTCGCGCCGACCTCCTCGCCGATCGCCGCGAGCTCGTCGACGACAGCGAGGTTGGCCCCGAGCGCGCCCGGGAGGAAGCGCGGGTTGGTGAGACGCCAGTCCGTCGCGTCGAGCTGGTCCCGCGAGCGCAGCGTCCCGGTGAGCAGGCCGCGGTTCAGCGGCGAGTATGGCACGAAGCCGATGCCGAGCTCGTCGAGCAGGTCGAGGGTGCCGTCATCCGCGTCACGGCTCCACAGCGAGTACTCGGACTGGAGCGCCGCGATCGGATGCACGGCATGAGCCCGGCGGATCGTCTCGCGCCCGGCCTCCGACAGCCCGATGTGCCGCACCTTGCCCTCGGCGATGAGCTCGGTGAGCGTGCCGATCACGTCCTCGATCGGCACCGCGGGATCGACGCGGTGCTGGTAGTAGAGGTCGAGGTAGTCGGTCCCGAGCCGCCGGAGGGACCCCTCGATCGCGACCCGGATGCTCGCGGCCGAGCTGTCCACCGGCCCGGAGTTGCCCACGTGCGACGTGAGGCCGAACTTCGAGGCCAGCACAACCGAGTCGCGCCGCCCGCGCAGCGCGCGTCCGACGAGCTCCTCGTTCGTGAACGGGCCGTAGAGCTCGGCGGTGTCCATGTGGGTGACCCCGAGCTCTAGGGCTCGATGGAGCACGCGGATCGAGCGCCGGTCATCGGTGCTGTGACCGGTGTAGAGGTGCGACATCCCCATGCAGCCCAGGCCGATCCGGGAGACGGTGAGTTCACCGAGGCGGACGTACTTCATGGGCCTCCCCCTCCTGATTCGGCATTTGATCGTACCGAGCTGTGCCGTTGGAAACGAGGATGAGGACGATTTGCTCACGGGCCCGCGCGTCAACGTACGGACGAAGTCGCGGGCGCCAACTGGCTGCGCATACTGCTCAGCGACGTTGTGGTTAGGGAAGATGCCTCCACGGAGTGTCCCCGGTCCAGACGTCGGCCGCCTCGCTATTGCGCTGGCGCAATAGCGAGAATTGACTGCCACCACCGGGGACTGATTTAGGCCAAGCCTCGAGGGCCCCTTCGCGTGTACTCGATGTGGACCGGAGAAACAGATGATGTTGTGTGAGGATGTGTTTCCAGTGTCAGGGGGCGCGGGAATTGGCCCCTGATGCGTGTTCCGTGGCCCTGCTAAGGTGGAGAGGGGTTTAAACTCCTCCGTGGGTTCAAATCCCACCGTCTCCGCAGATGGAAAATGGTCGCCCACGGGCGGCCATTTTGCATCTGCGGCAACGGTGAGTTCGGCTATTCGTACTCAGAGGCTTCGGGCATCCGCCTCCGCCACAATTTCCTTCGCCCAACGGATGAGGTTCGCCAAGTCGTTCGACGAAAGTGAGTCGGCACCATACTGCACTGGCGTCTTGTCGGTGAGCAGTCTCGCGAGGCAATTGCTGGTCTTCTTCGACGGAGAGGTAGCTTTCCGCAAGAGGTCGACTGCCTGCGCGTGATCGTCTCCGGCGCTGCGCTCGCCAAGAACAATCGCGCAGATCGCATCGGCTCCAGCGATCCCCGCGAGTATCGCATTCGAGCCGGCGACCTTGTTCTCTGCCATTGAGCCGCCGGCCGAGAACAGTTCCGCCGCGTCGAGGTAGGTATGGGCCTCTCGCAGGCGCGCTCGAGCCTCGACTTTGGTCATGCGAACGGAGGTGTGTTTCTTAGCCAACCGATCGCCTTTGCTGCGTGAGTGCGCGAGCAAACTGCGAGAAGTCGGGGCCGACGACCGGCACAGCATCTTCACGAATCGACACCACGATGGGATCAGACCGATCGAGGGAGTCTCGAAGGTCTGACCTGGTGATGGTGAAGATGTGTCCCTCATTGCCGGTCCACGCTCGGATGTGTTCGCTCAACTCTCGGCTCGCGTCAATCATCCGTTCGTGGGCGGTGTCGTCTGGGTAGACGAGGAGGATGTCGATGTCCGACTGGTTTGTTGCTATCCCGCGAGCGAACGATCCATACAAGAACACGGCGATTTCATTCCGCTCTGCGAATTGATTGCGGATGCGGTCCACCAGTTCGGTTTTCGCGTTCACGGCCATCTCAATCGCGGGCCACAGCACGTGTTGTCGATTTCCTTGCCACAAAGTAGTGCGTCCGTGAACCGCGGAGAGTACCAACCCCGCGTTGGCAAGTCGTGCTAGCGCTTTGCGCACGCCAAACGCAGACGCCGAGTCAGTGAGCCTCTGCACCTGGGATGCACTGAACTGTACGTCAGAGCCAGCGAGCACGCGCAGCGTCTCGGCTTCCACCGGCGAAGCGATAGTGCGTAGGGGAGACTCCAAATCCACAGCTCGAGTATGCAATCAAAGTTGTCATTCGGCAACTATGAGTGCTTTTAAGCAACTAGAGTTGCCCGGCGTTCCCAAGCGCTCTCCCAGGGAGGGTTTCGTAGCGTCGAAGCATGAAGTGTCCTATCGATGAATCCACCCTGGTCATGTCTGAGCGCTCGGGAATCGAGATCGATTACTGCCCCACCTGTCGCGGTGTCTGGCTGGATCGCGGTGAGCTGGACAAGATCATCGAGCGCGGGTCGGCGGCACCGGCATCCATGCCCCCTGCAGCGCCCGCTCAGCAGCAGTACCGCGACCGCGACAGTTACCAGCAGCCGGGCGGATACGACCAGTTCGGACGCAAGCGCAAGAAGGAGAACTGGCTGAGCGAGCTGTTCGACTAGCTGCGGCTACGCTGGCGTCGATGAGAACCGCGACGCAGCACATCCTCGGCGCCGAGCCGGTCACGAGCAAGCCCGGCCAGCCGCTGCGCATCGCCGTGTACGGGCGGGTGGCGGAGGCGATCGTCTCGGGTCGCGCCCTACCAGGGTCGATGCTGCCGACCGAGGCTGAGGTGGGCGAGACACTCGGTGTGAGCCGCACGGTCGTGCGCGAGGCCCTCATGCTGCTCGAAGAAGATCAGCTCATCACCACGCGACGCGGGATCGGCCGGGAAGCGCGGTGAACTCACGCGTGGAGCACTTGTGATCGACGATCGGCCGTATCCGGCGTCGTTCGGTCGCCCCAGCGTGTGGGTGGGCACGCCCGCCGCTACCTCGTTTGCGGAGGAGTTCGTCTCGGTCGCGTTCGGGGCCTAGAGCGCGGGGCGTAGACGCCGCCCGGCTCGAAGGGATTTTCTCAGCTTCGAAGGCTTCGTTCCCCATACTGTGAACTGTGGACTTATCCCTCGACCTGACACCCGATCTGATCGTCGCCTTCCTCACGCTCTTCGTGCTCGAGATCGTTCTCGGCGTCGACAACGTGATCTTCATCTCGATCCTCGCGAGCAAGCTCCCGAAAGATCAGCAGGCGAAGGCGCGCAACCTCGGCCTCAGCCTTGCGATGCTCATGCGCATCGGTCTGCTGTTCTTCGCCTCGTGGATCATCTCGCTCACCAACGACCTCTTCGAGCTCTTCGGCATGGGTTTCTCGGGCCGTGACCTGATCCTGATCCTGGGTGGTCTGTTCCTCATCTACAAGGCCGTGCACGAGATTCACGAGAAGCTTGAGGGCGCCGAGTCGGAGTCCGGTCAGTCCGGCAAGCCCGGGAAGGCCGTCACGTTCGGTGCCGTCATCGCGCAGATTCTGCTGCTCGACATCGTCTTTTCGTTTGACTCCGTGATCACCGCCGTCGGCATGGTCGACGAGATCGTCGTCATCATCGCCGCGGTCGTGCTGTCGTTCGGCCTCATGCTCTTCGCGTCGAAGTACATCTTCTCCTTCGTCAACAAGCACCCCTCGGTGAAGATGCTCGCGCTTGCCTTCCTCGTGCTCATCGGCGTGACGCTCGTCGCCGACGGCTTCGACGTGCACATCGACAAGGCGCTCATCTACGTGCCGATTGCCTTCGCGATCATCGTCGAGGCTCTCAACCTGACCTATGCCGCCCGACGCAAGAAGGCGCTCGCGAAGGAGATCGAGCCCGTGGCGCTACGTCACGCCTACACGAAGGCCTCTGACGCGGATGCCGTCGCCGCCGCGACCTCGCGGGAGTCCGACGGCGGCTCGGTGGGGCTGTCTCGCAAGCCGGTTTCGGGGTCGAGCGGTGGCGAGAAGAACCACGGACTCGGCTAGCTCGAGGGCAGCATCCGTCTCGCGAACTCGACCTGCTGGGCGATTGCGCGACGACTCTCGGGAAGCCGCACAAACACGGGGCTGACGTGAAATCCGCCGGGGATGACGTGCAGTTCGACGTCGCCACCCGCGGCCGTGACGGCGGATGCCCACGCGGTGTCGTCTGGCAGGAACAGCTCCCTGTCGCCGACGTGAACGATGGCCGCGGGCAGTCCGGCGGGGTGGCCGTAGAGGGGCGAGATGCCCGGCGTGCGGGCATCCACCTCACCCGCGTAGGCGCGACCGGCCTCGAGCAGACCGTCGACCGTGAGCATGACGTCGTGACGAACGAGAGCCTGGATCGCGGGGTCGGCGAGAGTGACATCGAGCCAGGGGGAGATGAGGATGAGACCCGTCACGCCCTCGCCCGCATCCCGCAGCCTCGATGCCACGGCGACGGCAAGGCCGCCGCCTGCGCTATCCCCGCCGAGCAGCACGCGTCGCGCCCCCTGCTTGCGCAGCTCGGTGATGACACCGATCACCTGCTCGACCGCGTAGGGGTAGGTATGTTCCCCAGAGAGCGCGTAGTCCACGAGCAGCACGGGCACCCCCACCAGACCTGACACCGTGTGCGACCAGTCCCAGTGCACGCGGGATGCCTGACCGGAGTATCCGCCGCCGTGCAGGTAGACGATCACGTCATCTCGCGCGCCGCTGCCGATCCAGAAGCAGGGGACGTCGGCGATGGTCGCGGCCTCGGTCGTGACACCCCGCGGCGGTACCGCGCGGCCCGGGGGACCGGCGAGCGAAGGCAAGAGAAACGAGGCGCGCATGGTGACACGGATGATGCCCGCGGTGAGGTTCTGCTGCCAGCTCATGTGCCGGATTCTAGGGCCTCGAGGTAGCCAGTTCTGTGGATGCTGCGGCGCTGGCACCCACAGAAGTGGCTACCTCGGCGGGAGGGGCGGGGTACTTTTTAAGGATGGTCGAACGGGGGGCGAGGGGCGGCGCGCCCCGTCGCAGCCGGCGCCGCATCATCCTCGGTGTCATCGCCGGTGTTGTCGCGGCCCTCATCATCGCGATTGTCGTCGTGGTGCAGATTCGCGCGAACGACGTGCAGACCCGGCTCGACTACATCTCTTCTCTCTCGCCGGAGGATGCCCAGAGGTACCTCGAGGAGCACCCCGAGATGATCGCCGAGCTGGCCAATGCCGAGTCGGCGCACACGGCGCGCTGGTGGCGCCTCGCGACGCCCGCCGAGCGCAAGAACCTCATCGCGACGTCGCCGGAAATCACCGGCGCCCTCGATGGGGTGCCCTACGGGATACGCGACTATGCCAACCGCAAGGTACTCGACAGGCTGATCGCTCGGGAGACGGCGAATCTCAAGTCGGATCCCGACAACGGGCAGGCGCGACAGACTCTCGAAGCGCTCAAGGCCATCAAGACCGCGATCAACGGCAAGCGTGAAGTGAAGCGGTACCTCGTGCTGCTCGTTGACGACGAGCTGCCCCTCGCTGCTGTCGCGGTAGGCAACCTCGACTCGGCCGAACAGGTCACCTTCAGCGTTCCGGGGATGGGTACGTACACGAACGACATGTCCCTGTGGACGCAGTCGGCCGAGAACCTCTACCTCGCGCAAGGGAAGGTGGGTGCGCCGGAGAGTCGCGCAGTCGTCGCGTGGCTGAACTACCGCACGCCCCCGCCCGGGATCGACGCGACGCTCGGCGCGTACGCGACCCGGGGGGCGCCACGGCTGGCGGCGGACATCCAGGGTCTGTACGCCACCCGGCAGGACGATCCTGTTGCGACGGTGAGCGTCGTTGGTCACTCCTACGGCACGACCATGGCTGCCAACGCGATCGCCGACACCGACCTGCGGCTCTTCGCCTTCGTCATGCTCGGGTCGGCCGGCATCGAGGAACGCATCGCTGGTGCTGCCGCGCTGCACGCGGATCATGTCTACGCGGGGGAGGCGACGGCAGACCAGGAGGCACAGTGGGGCCGCATCAGTCGCACCGATCCGCGCTCGCCGTCGTTCGGGGCTCGCGTGATCCAGGTGGACGGCAACGCTGACGAGGGGCTCATCGGCGTGACGGGCCACGCCCCGATCATCCATTCGCAATGGAACGACGACCCCAACTCGGCTGCATGGGCGGCCTACCGCGATTCGAACGGTGTGGTCGACCCGAATGCCTATGCCACGCACCTGCAGACCTGGGGGTACCTCGACGCCTCCACGGAGTCCCTCTACAACACCGCGGTCGCAACAACGCGCACGCCGACGTCCCCTTTCAGTACCCGCTAATTTACTGCTCGCCGGAGGTCGAAATTCGAAGAATGTTCTTTCTGCGACGACTTGTGCGCAGCGTGAACATGCCGTAACGTGCCGTCTAAGCCCGCACGGGAGCAGTGTCCGAACCTATGCGAGGCCCAGAATCGGGCTTCCTGAGTGCTGTGCAGCATGCATTCAGGAGTTGAACACGAACATGTGTTCGAGGTGCTACTGGTCAACGCCAGAAGCAGCTCGACCCGAGGGCGAGGCCTGAATGAATCTGGGCGGAGCAGTTCTACAACGAGGTATGAACGAAAGGGATTTCACAATGAATCACAAATGGTTGAAGAGGTGGAGCGCAACCGTGGCCGTCGTGGCAACCGTTGCACTCGTCACCGCATGTTCTCCTACGGGATCAACCGATTCCGGTTCGGATTCCCAGGTCCTCACCGTGGCAATCGGTCAAGACCTCGGAACGCTCGACATTCGCGAGCAAGGCTCGGCGGGTAGCTTCAGTGTGCTGCGTCACATCACCGAGCCGCTGGTTCAGTTCAGCCCCACGGGTGAGATCGAGCCCGCTCTCGCCGCGTCGTGGGAGCAGACCGATCCGACGACGGTGACCTTCAAGCTGCAGGAGGGTGTTACCTTCACCAACGGCACTGCCTTCAACGCGGACGTCGCCAAGGCCAACATCGACGCGGTCATCGCGCCGGATGCCACGGCGTGGAGCGCCTACTACTTGCAGGGCCTCATCGACACGGTCACCGTCATCGACGAGAACACCCTCGAGGTCAAGCTGACCTCCCCCACGACCCGCCTCCTGAACGAGCTCACTACGGTCGACATGATCGACCCCGGCTACGCGGATCAGGCGACCAACCCGGTCGGCACGGGACCGTTCCTCTTCGACAGCTTCACCCCTCGTGAGTCGGTCTCGCTCAAGGCGAACCCGGACTACTGGGGCGACGTGCCGCAGATCGACGAGCTCGTCTTCCGCATCATCCCGGACCAGAGCACGCGCGTCGCAGCCCTCCAGAAGGGTGAGGTGCAGATGATCGACACCGTGCCGTTCCAGTCGGTCGATGCGATCAACAGCGCCGATGACACCACTGTTCTCTCGGCCGAGACGGTTCGACTCGTCTTCCTCGCCATGGACGTCAACAAGGCGCCCCTGGACAACCCGACGATCCGCCAGGCGATCAACTACGCGATCGACAAGGAAGAGATCACCGGCACGATCCTGCAGGGCTCTGCAGCAGTACCCGGTGGCCCCTGTGCGCCGCTTTCGGAAGACTGCCTCACCGATCTGTCGTACGACTTTGACCCCGACAAGGCGATGAGCCTCATGGCCGAAGCCGGCTACGACGGAACGCCGCTGCAGCTGACCATCGGTACCGGTCGCTACCCCAACGACGACCTCGTCGGACAGGCGCTCGCCAACCAGCTGCAGGCCGTGGGCTTCAACATCGAGCTCAATGTCATCGACTACGCGTCGATGAGGTCGCAGATCTCTGAGGCCGGTGGCACCACGCCGTTCGACATGTGGATGGTCGGCTGGAGCGCCGACGACAACGTGCTCACGTCGATGCTGCTCTCGCTGTTCGCCAAGGACACGGCTGCGTACCCCATGGGTTACGACAACCCCGAGGCGACGGCGTTGCTGAAGTCGGCGGCGGGAACGGCCGACCCCGAGAAGAGGAGCACAGACGTCAAGGCGGCCCAGAGGATCATCTGGGACGACGCGGCGGTCGGATTCCTCTACGTACCCAAGCAGAACATCGGTGTGAGCAAGTCCCTGCAGGGATTTGAGCCGAGGTTCGATGAGTACTTCTTCTTCTGGGACGCGTCACTTTCCTAGGAACCTCCTAGGGGCGGAGCTGCGGGATACGTCTCGCAGCTCCGCTCCACCTAGCTTTTGGGAAGCACATGACTATCGCCTACATCGCCCGCCGACTGGGACATGCCGCCATAATCATCCTGCTTGCCGCTGTTGTTACTTTCTTGCTTCTTCGGCTCGCGCCGGGTGATCCCGCTCGTCTGATACTCGGTGACAAGGCCAGTGCCGAGCAGGTGGCACAGTTGCGCGAGAAGCTCGGCCTCGACCTTCCGATCCTGGAACAGCTCTGGTCGTACATCGTCGGCCTCCTGCAGGGAAATCTGGGCCAGTCGGTCTTCACTCAGCAGCCGGTGGCCGCCTCGATCGGTCAGGCGCTACCGAACACACTTCTTCTCGTGTCGCTGGCAGTGATCCTCGCCGTCGTCGTCGGTCTGCCGATCGGTCTCTACGGCGGGCTGCGTGGAGGATTCGGGGATGTCGTCGGCCAGGGCCTCGCCCTCATCGGCCAGTCCGTTCCCAGCTTCTGGTTCGGCATGATCCTCATCTCGGTGGTTGCGGTGGGCTGGGATCTGCTCCCCACCTCCGGTGCCGGTGGCCCTGAGCACCTGGTGCTCCCGACGATCGCCCTGGCGCTGTTCCTCATCGGCTTGGTCATTCGTGTCACGCGGTCGAGCGTTCGCGACGTTGACCGCGAGGACTACTTGCGAACCGCGCGCTCGAAGGGCCTGCCGGGCCTCGTGATCGTGCGCAGCCACATCCTCAAGAACGCGTCAATTCCCATCATCACCGTCGTCGCCCTCTACGGCGCCGGCCTCGTGGGTGGCGCCGTCGTCGTGGAGGTCGTCTTTGCCTGGCCAGGCATCGGCCAGCTCGCCGTGAATGCGATCGCCATTCGCGACTACCCCGTGGTCCAAGGAGTCGTTCTGGTGTCGGCCGTCGTCTTCGTGGTCGTCAACCTTGTCGTCGATCTGCTCTACCTCGCTCTCGACCCCAGGACCAAGTACGAATGACTGAAATAACTGCCTCCCGGCCGCGCTTCTCGGTGCGGCGATTGGGTGAGCCCAGAGCCGTGACCGCCATCGGCGTGACGCTCCTCTCCCTCATCGTGCTCGCCGTGATCTTCGTCCCGATCCTGAGTCCGTTTGGATATGACGACCAAGACCTGTCCTCGTTCCTGCGCCCACCCGGAAGCCTGTCGGAAGACGGCGCCCTGCACCTCTTCGGCACCGACACGCTCGGGCGAGACGTATTTACCCGCGTGTTCCTCGGCGGCCGCTACTCCCTCTTCGTGAGCTTGGCCTCCATCACCGGCGCACTGATTCTGGGGTGCGCTCTGGGCTTGCTCGCCGGGTACGTCGGCGGGTGGGTCGACGACATCGTGATGAGAATTTGCGACCTGCAGCTTGCCTTCCCCCTCGTGCTGCTCGCGCTGGCCATCGTCGCTCTGCTGGGTGGTTCGGTCACGGTCATGGTGATCGTGTTCATCCTGACGATCTGGCCCGTGTTCGCTCGCACCGTGCGCGGGTCGGTCCTCGTGATTCGCGAGCAGCCCTTCGTGGAGTCAGCACGCTCGATCGGAGCGTCGAGCTGGCGCATCGCGCTCAAGCACATCCTGCCCAACACCCTCGGCGCCGTGGTCGTCGTGGCGACCTTCCAGTTCGCGTCGGTGATCATCTACGAATCGTCGCTGGGCTTTCTCGGATTGGGCGTGCAGCCACCCACCCCGACGTGGGGCAACATGATGGCTGAGGGTCGACAGTTTCTCTCCACCGCCTGGTGGATCACCTTCTTCCCGGGCGCGATCCTGGTGATCGCCACGCTCAGCGCCAACCTCCTCGGTGGCGGCATCGAGCGACTGGTCGATCCCAGAAAGAGGCAGTCGTGAGTATCTCGTCGAACCCTCAACCCCAGGGCGACACGGTTCTGAGCGTGCGGGGACTCGTCACCGAGTTCGCCAGCCGAGCGGGAGCGTACCGAGCCGTCGACGGTCTGAGTTTCGACCTGCGCCGCGGCGAAACCCTCGGAATCGTCGGCGAGTCCGGGTCGGGCAAGAGCGTCGCGATGCTCTCGATCTCTCGGCTTCTGCGGGAGCCCGGCCGAGTCGTCGCGGGGGAAGCTCTGCTCAACGGTGTGGATCTACTCGGTGCCAGCTCGGGCGAGTTGCGTCACCTTCTCGGTCGCAGGATCTCAATGGTCTTCCAAGACCCGATGACCTCCCTCAACCCCGTGATGACGATCGGCCAGCAGATCGCCGAAGTGATGACGGCACACCGCCCCGGCCTCAGCCGCCGCAGCGCCCGAGCCGAGTCCGTGGAGATTCTCGGATCGGTGGGTGTGCCCGATCCCGCTCGACGATTCGATCGGTACCCGCACGAGTTCTCCGGCGGAATGCGCCAACGCGTGGTCATCGCGATGGCGATCGCCAACAACCCCGACGTGCTGATCGCGGATGAGCCCACCACCGCTCTCGATGCGACGGTGCAGGCGCAACTTCTCGACCTCCTCAACACGATCAAGCACGAGCATGGGATCGCCACGATCCTCATCACCCACGATCTGCGTGTCATCGCGGAGACGGCCGATCGCGTGCTCGTCATGTATGGCGGTCGTGCCGTGGAGGAAGGAACGGTCGATGACGTCTTCTCTGCCCCGAGTCATCCGTACACGTCGGGACTGCTGGCCAGCATCCCGAGCTTGGAGGACCGTCGTGCGCAACTCGAGGCCATCCCCGGGCAGCCCCCCACACCGGGCGACACCCTCACCGGGTGTCGCTTCGCACCGCGCTGCTTCCTCGCGACGGAGGTGTGCGTGACGACGCGTCCACGACTTCGAACCATCGGGAAGGAAGGGCACGTCACTGCTTGCCACCACGCCGAAGAGCTCATCAGTGCCGCACCGACTGCCCATGTGTGGGAAGCATGAGTAGCGTCGAGTCGGCGGGTGCGCAGGGCATGCCCGCGACGACCTCATCCGGTGAAGAAGTACTGCGCGTCGATTCGGTCTCGAAGACCTTCCCCGCCCGCGGCGGCAAGGGATCGCGGGTGCACGCACTCTCTGACGTCAGCTTCTCGCTGCACGCGGGCGAAACGCTCGCCGTGGTGGGAGAGTCTGGGTCGGGCAAGTCCACGCTCGCCCGCGTCGCGATGCGCCTGCTCGATCCCGATTCAGGGTCGGTGATCTTCAACGGGGTGGACGTTACCCGCACCAATCGTCGTTCGCTCATGAGCGTGCGTCGCCAGATGCAGATGGTGTTTCAGGACCCCTATTCCTCGCTGAACTCCCGCATGACGATTGCGGCCGCCATCCAGGAGCCCGCCGTCGTTCACAACGTGGGCGACTCGCGCTCCCGCCTCGCGCGCGCGGGCGAGCTGCTCGAGCTCGTGGGCCTGCGCGGATCGGATCTTCGCAAGTACCCGCACCAGTTCTCTGGCGGACAACGTCAACGCATCTGCATTGCGCGGGCCCTGATGCTCGAGACGAAGGTGCTCGTCTTGGATGAGCCTGTCTCGGCACTCGACGTGTCGACTCAAGCTCAGGTGGTCAACCTGTTGAAGAGACTCCAGGGGGAGCTCGGCCTCGCGTACCTCTTCGTGTCGCACGACCTCTCGGTCGTTCGCCACGTGGCCGACCAACTGCTGGTGATGTACCTCGGGCGATCGGTCGAAACCGGGCCCTCCGAGACGATCTTCACTCACCCCAGCCACCCCTACACCGCGTCCCTGCTCTCGGCGGTGCCGTCGGCGAACCCGCGGGACAGGGAGTCGCGGCAGCGGATCATCCTGTCGGGCGAACTTCCCGACCCGTCGAACCCGCCCGCAGGGTGTTGCTTCAATACGAGGTGCTGGAAGGCAACGGAACTGTGCTTCACGAACCGCCCCGTGCTCGCCCCGTCGACTGATCAGGCGGGCCAATTGGCTGCCTGCCACTTTCCGCTCGAGCTCTCGAGCGTTTCACCCCACGCCACATCCACTCCCTGATCCTGAGAATCACAAACCCCGGAGGAATCTTCGTGAACGAAGCCCAGAAGCATGCCCGCATAGCGTTGACCGTGTCGTCGCGCCCGGACTCGAGTGCGGCCCAGCTGCCGACCTATCGCGGAGCGATGATCGCCATTGAGGAGCTCGCCCGCAGCAACTCCGAGTTCACCTTCCACCTCGACGTGTTCGACGATCACGGCGACACCGCGGTCACCGCGCGCTTCGCCGAGGCGATCGTTGCCGACGCCGCATACGTGGCCGCCGTGGGGCCGATGGGCAGCTCGGAGGCGCTCGTGAACGCGCCGATCTTCGATCGCGCGGGTCTGCTGCAGGTGAGCCCGTGCGCGTCTCATCCACAGTTGTGCCGTATCGGTCTGCGCACGTTCTTCCGCCTGGTGGCCAACGAAGAGGCTCAGGGTGGCGAGCTCGCGAAGATCGCGCGGCACCACCTCGGTGCCACGCGCGTCTCGGTGATCTCCGACACCGACGCGTTCGGGCGTTCGGTGACGGGCAACTTCCGTGCGGGCTTCGAGGCCCTGGGCGGCGAGATCGTGGGCGTCTCGGAGTTCGAGCGGGGATCAGAGGAGTTCAGCTCTCTCGTCGAGCAGGTCGCAAGCGAAGCCCCCGATGTCGTCTTCTTCGCGGTTCACGGCATGGAGGGCAAGGCCATCTCGACCGCCCTTCGTGAGCGGGGCCTCACGATGCCGTTCCTCGGCACCGACGCGATGAAGACCTCGTTCTTCCTCGGCGGCGGCGACGACAGCGGAGAGGCGTTTCACACGCACAGCGGGGCAGACTTCCGTCGCGTTCCGTCGGCTGCACGGTTCCGTGAACTGTACGAGGCCCAGCACAAGTCGGACAGCACGTACAGCACCGAGGCGTATGACGCGGTCATGCTCGTCGCCGAGTCGGTCAAGCGCGCCGGATCCACCGAACGAAGCGCGGTTCTCGACGCGTTCCGCCAGATCGCGGTCGAGGGATACGAGGGCGCCAGCGGCCTGCTTCGGTTCACCGACGCCGGCGAGCCTGCAGCGCCGGCGATCGGTCTCTACCACGTTGTGCGTGACGCGGATGGCCGTGTCATGGAATACCTCGGGAACACGCAGGACATGCTGTCCGCGCATCCCGCCTAATGAGTGCCCGCCCCGATAGTGAGGAATGACCTGATGGCCAGCAAGAAACTTGAAATCATCGAAATCAGCGACAGCAACGGTGTCGTCGCGAGCCTGCCGATCGGCGTCGTGGAGGGAAAGTCGCCCGGACGATCGCTCGGTGTGATCGGTGGCGCCCACGGCACCGAGTACGCGGCCCACGACGCGGTCGCGCGGTTCTGGGAGTCGCTCGACCCCGAGAAGGTCACCGGCACGGTGCGTGTCGTGCTCATGGCCGACACGATCGCGTTCGAGAAGAAGAGCGCCTACGTGAACCCCGCGGATGGCAAGAACCTCAACCGCATGTGGCCAGGCGACTACTCGGGAACCATCACCGAGGTCATCGCGGCGACCATCACGGAGCGTGTGGTTTCGCACTCCGACGCCGTCATCGACGTACACGGTGGCGAGTGGGATGAGGCGATCGGCACGTTCATCATCGCCCACTCGACGGGCGACAAAGACGTGGATGACAAGGTGGTCGCGATCGCGAAGGCCTCGGGATTCCCCTACATCGAGATCACCCCCGCGGATGGCCCCATCCTCGGCAAGGGAACCGGATCGGGAACCGCCTGCATGTCGGGTGTTCCGGCGATGACCTTCGAGGCCGGCGGCGAAGGGCTGCGTGAGGAACGCTACATCGACGCCCACTACGAAGGACTCTGGAACGTGGGTCGCTACCTCGGAATTCTGGAGGGCGAGATCACCACCTGGGGCGCCGAGCCCGTCGTGATGGATCACGGCGTTCTCATGAAGGTGACCCAGGGCGGCGTGCTGCGCCCCGAGGTCGAGGTCGGGGAGTGGATCGCCGAAGGGCAACCCTTCACGTCGGTGCTGAGCTACGACGGCGAAGTGCTCGAGACACTGACGGCGCCCGAAGCCGGTGTGGTCATCGATGTCATCAACTCGCGCGCGATCGCCGCGAGCGGATTCGCGGGCAAGATCGCCGTTGTACCGCCGCGTATGGCGCGCCTTGACTAACAGCGTTAGCCGCACCGCCATCGTCACCGGCGGCGCCGGGGGCATCGGTGAGGCCGTCGTTCGGCGTCTTGCGCGAGACGGAGTCGAGGTCGCCATCTTCGACCTCGACTCCGCCGCGGCGGAGCGCCTCGCGGAATCCGTCGTCGCCGAGGGTGGACTCGCCACGGGTTACCGCTGTGACGTCGGCGATCCCACCAGCGTGTCCGAGGCGGTCGGGCGATTCGTCGAGGCGACGGGTCGCGTCGACGCGTTGGTGAACAACGCCGGCATCCTCACGCCGGAGAAGGCGCTCGCCGACGTGAGTGCAGACGAGTTCGACCGTATTCTGCGAGTGAACCTGCGCAGTCAGTTCCTCATGTCGCAGGCCGTCGTTGCGCACATGATCGCGAACGGTCAGGGCCGTATCGTCAACGTCGCGTCGCGGTCGTGGCTGGGCGGGGCCGGCATCGGCGCGTACGCCGCATCAAAGGGTGGCGTCATCAGCCTCACTCGCAGCCTTGCGCTCGAACTGGGCGTGCACGGCATCACCTGCAATGCCATTTCGCCTGCGGCAGTCGACACCCCGATGTTCCGGGCTATGGATCCTGCCCAACAGGAGGCTGATCTTCGCAAGACGGCCCTGAATCCGATTCCCCGGCTGGGCAGTGTCGAGGACATCGCTCACGCGGTCGCGTTCTTCTGCGCCGAAGGCTCGGGATTCATCACCGGCCAGCACCTCTACGTCAGCGGAGGAGCCGACCTGGTGACATCGGGTGTCGGAATGTGACCGACATCATCGACTTTCGAATCCAACCCCCGTACGGGAGTTTTGGTTCGATTCACTTCTTCCGCGAGCGTGACCCCGATCCGGATGTGGTCACCGCGACGCCGTTCGTGCTCGACCGGGAGCCGATGCCCTCCTTCGACCAGTTCTCGATGCAACTCTTCGAGCAGGAGATGGAGCGAGCGGGCATCCATCATGCCGTGGTCATGGGGCAGAAGGCGTCGGCCGAGTACGGTTGCGTCGATAACGCCGACATTGCACGACTGGCTGCGGATGCTCCGCAGAAGTACACCGGATTCGCCGGCATCGACGCCTCGTCGCCCGACGCGATGGATGACCTGGAGGCCGCTGTCGCCTCAGGGTGCCGCGGCATCTCGGTGATCCCGGGCTGGTCGGTGGAACCTCACCACGAGGATGCGCCCCGGTTGACCCCGGTGTTGCGAGAGTGTGCGGCGCGCGGACTGCCCGTGGTGTTCACCTCGAGCCACTACATCGGCCCCGACATGTCGTGGTCTGAACCCCACTTCGTGCAGCGCGCCGCCCTCGCACACCCCGATCTCACGATCATCGTGGGGCACGCGAGCTGGCCCTGGACGGTGGCGGTGTGCGCGCTGGCCATGCGATGCCCCAACGTTTACCTGATGCCCGAGTTCTATATGTATTTGCCGAAAATGCCGGGCGCGCGCGACTACGTCGACGCCGCCAACGGCTTTCTGAAGCATCGCTTCTTGTATTCGTCGTGCTACCCGAGCCGATCGCTCGAACAGGCACTCCGAGAGTTCGATGAGCTAGGTCTTTCGCCCGCCTCGCGAAAGCTGATGCTCCATGACAACGCGGCTCGCGTGTTGGGTTGGTGACAAGCACATGACAGAGCACACACGTCCACCGGTCGTCGTCATCGGCGCGGGCGGTGAGGTCGGTCGCGCGATCGCGCGAATGCTGATCGAGGATGGCACGCAGGTCGTCATCGCTGACGCGTCGGCCGAGCAGCTGGAGACCACCCGCGCCGAGCTGGGCATCGAACCGCGCAGTGCACTGACGTTCGACGCGTCCGACCCGACCGAGGTCGCGAAGCAGTTCTTTCAGCTGGGGGAGGAGCACGGCGCACTCTCGGCCCTCGTCAACGCTCAGGGTGTGGCGGGCCGCGGGCTCCTTGCCGACGTCACGCCGCAACAGTGGGAGCGGGTCGTGCGCATCAACCTGACGTCTGTCTTCGCCACCTGTCAGGCGGCCGTTCCGCTTCTGCGTGGCGTTCCGAAGGCGGCGATCGTGAATTTGGCGTCCGTCGCCGGCGTGCGAGAGCAACCCGGCAGTCTGACCTACGCGACCTCGAAGGCCGGGGTCGTGATGTTCTCGAGAACGCTCGCCGCCGACCTCGCCCGAGACGACATTCGTGTCTTCGCGGTGTGCCCCACGGCGATCGACTCGGCGATGGTGCGCGCCTCCATACCGCCCGATCAGCTCGAGTCCTACGCTGCCGCCCAACCGATGGGCCGGATGATCGCCGTCGACGAGATCGGTCGAGTGGTGCTCGGCCTCATCAGAGACCCCTATCCCTACACCCCCGAACCACTAGTGATTTAGGACTTCTGATGTCCCATCTTTTGAGCCCGCTGACCTTGCGCGAGACGACGTTCTCCAACCGCGCGTGGGTCTCGCCGATGTGCCAATATTCGTGCGATCCGGCGAACCCGGGCGTCCCGACGCGATGGCACGACGCGCACTTGGGCGCGCTGACCCTCGGTGGCCCGGGTCTCATCATGACCGAGTCGACGGCGGTGAGTCCGGAGGGCCGAATCAGTCCGCAGGACGCGGGAATCTGGACCGACGAGCAAGCCGAGGTGTGGAGCAGGCACGTGCGTTTCGCGCATGAACTCGGCGTGCCCATGGGTATGCAATTGGGTCACGCCGGACGCAAAGCATCCACGTGGCGCACCTGGTCTGAGGTGCAGGGGAGCGTTCCGCTCAGCGAGGGGGGCTGGCCTACGGTGGGCCCCAGCGCCGTTGCTTTTGGTGATTTCGAGACCCCCACGGCCTTGGACGGCGACGGTATTTCTGCCGTCGTCGCTGCGTTCGTCGATGCCGCCCACCGGGCGGCCGAGACCGGGTTCGACGTCGTCGAGGTGCACGCCGCGCACGGGTACCTTCTGCATCAGTTCCTCTCCCCCCTCAGCAACCACCGAACGGATGAGTGGGGCGGGTCGTGGGAGAACCGAACCCGCCTGACGAGAACGGTGGTTCGAGCGATCCGCGAGGTGTGGCCGCAGGGGCGCCCACTCTTCGTGCGGCTCTCGTCGACCGACTGGGTCGACGGGGGCTGGACTCTCGACGACTCGGTCGCGCTCGCGGTCGAGCTGAAGAACGATGGCGCCGACCTCATCGACTGCTCGAGCGGGGGACTCGTGCACAATGCCGTCATCCCGGTCTCGCCGGGGTATCAGGTCGAGTTTGCGCGGCGAATCCGGCACGAGGCGACCGTGCCGGTGGCGGCGGTGGGACGCATCACGACCCCCGAGCACGCGGAAGAGATTCTGGCCTCGGGCTCGGCCGACGCCATCATGATGGGACGCGCATTCCTGCGGGACCCGCGGTGGGTGCAGCACGCGGCCATCGCGTTCGGTGAGACGGATGCCGTGCCCTGGCCCTCGCCGTACCATACGGCGGCTCCGCGCTAGCCGCGTTCCGAGAGCGCCACGGGTTGGGTCATCCGTTCTCGTCGCCATCGTGGAGCAGGTAGTCGCGGAGCACCGCCGCGTGGTTCACGTCGCGATCATGCGCGGCGTAGACCAACGTCACGGACGCGTGGTCGTGCAGCCGCTCCCTCAGCGATGTGATGGCGGTGTTGTGGTCGAGTTCGGACCGGTATCGGCGGCTGAACTCCTCGAGCCGGTCGCGATCGTGTGCCCACCACTGACGTAACGGGGCGCTCGGCGCAACATCCTTCATCCACTCGTCGAGGTCGGCCCGCTCGCGCGAGACGCCTCGAGGCCAGAGCCTGTCCACGAGGATTCTGTACCCGTCGTCGGCAGCGGGTGGGTCATAGACCCGTTTGATCTGCACCTGCGTCATCTCTTGTTCCTCCACGGTCGAGCCTCGGTGCGCTACCTGACACGAGGGCGGTGTCGACGCCCAGTGCGCCGATCTTGCTCGCTCCCCCAGGGGATCCGAGGGGGTCACCACGGCCCGGCAGCAGTTCGGTGAAGAAGCGTGCGTTGTCGGTCTGGTAGTCGGCCCAGTGGTCAGGCAGATCGTCCTCGTAGAAGATCGCCTCAACAGGACACACCGGTTCGCAGGCCCCGCAGTCGATGCATTCGTCCGGCTGGATGTATAGGGCGCGGCTTCCCTCGTAGATGCAGTCCACCGGGCACTCGTCGACGCACGCGCGGTCGACGACGTCGATGCACGGCTCCGCGATGACATAGGTCATAAGGAAATCCTTTCGCTCGTCGAGACGTCCCCAGGATGGTGACCCCCCATCGCCACGACACAGAGTTCGGGCTCGACGAAAGGAATCAGCTGCGGGCGGTAGGAAGTGTCTTCGAGCAGCTTGTCGATGAGCCCGCGGTGCACGGCGCACACCACTTCGGGGTGAGCGCGCGCGGGTTCGCGGAACGGACACGAGAGCAGGTGGATCGTCTCATCGACTCGGTCCGCGCGGGGATCGAATCCCAGCTGGTCGAGCACGTCCATGAGCCCGGGAAGCGGATCGGCTCGATCCAGAGGGGAAAACACATCGGCCCATCGCCGACCCGCCCCCACCGCGTCGTCCTTCGGATCTCCCGCTCGGGCCAGAGCGCCGGAGAGAACCTGAATCAACTGATCGCGGGCACCGTCGTGGCGTAGTGGCCGACCAGTCATGTAGAGCACGCGGGGCCTGCCGCGGCGTCTCTCATTCTCGGTCTGGCGTTCTACCAGTCCAATCGTTGTGAGCTGATCGAGATGGAATCGCACCGTCGTGACGTGCAGTCCCAATTGTGCGGCGATGGCCGACGCATCCATTGGGTGCGCCGATGCGAGAAGGGCACCTAGAACCTGGCGACGACTGACCGATGCCAGGGCCGCGTGGTAGTCCTCATTGTGCTCGATCATGAAGCAGGCTCCTCGTACGCGCTGAGTGTCAGCGTCTCGAAGGCACTTCCCGATCGTCCGCTCATTCGTCGCAACATTGACCCGGCCATCCGCCGCGCCTGCACCTTCGCGCGGTCAGCGACCGCTCCCTCGAACCGCATGTCAACGGTCGTGGTCCACAAGAGCAGCCAACGCTCAAAGTGCTCAGCCCCAAGCGGATGCCGCGCATGCAGCATGCGGTGGATCTGGAGGGCGTTGCGCCTATACAGGCCGGCGTTGAACAACACCGTCTCCCAGAAGTCGCACATGATCGGAAGATGAGCCTCCAGATCGAGATGAGCCACCTCGGTGAACACCGGCCCGATGAGGGGGTCGTTAAACGCGGTGCGGTAGAACGCGACTACGAGCTGCTCCACGTCCGCTCGATCCACCATGTCTCGCATGCCACCTACCGTAGTCAATTAAACAGGAACTGCGTCCGTTTAATTACTCGCGGTCGCAACGACCGGGTGTGGACCACACGTGTGTTCGTCTGGGGCAGGATGGGTCCATTGCGCCTTGACCCCGTGCGCAAAGTGAGTGAGTGGAAATGACAGCCCTTCGACTCGCGCGGCGGTATTGGGTCGTTACCCTGACCCTCGCGCTCGGCGTTCTGGGAATCGTGCTCGCCGCCGTCGGTGTCGGCGAGGTGGTGCAGTGGATTTTCAGCATCTACGCGCTGGGAATCGCAGTGTGGCAGGCGATACGCATGGTTCGTGACATGCTGCGTGGCCACTGGGGGCTTGACGTTCTGGCCGTCACAGCAATCGTCGCGACGGTCGTTGTCGGGGAGTATGTGGCGGCGCTCCTGGTCGTGCTGATGCTCACCGGCGGGGAGGCCCTCGAGGATTTCGCAAACCACCGGGCGAAGCGTGAGTTGGACGATCTGCTGACCCGGTCACCCCAGCACGCACACCGCATTGATGGGTCGTCGATTCGCGACGTGCGTGTCGACGAGGTTCGTGCGGGCGACCTTCTGCTCGTTCGTCCCAGCGAAATCGTGCCCGTCGACGCGACACTACGCACAGCCGCGGCCACGCTCGATCAGTCCTCCTTGACGGGCGAGAGCATGCCCGTGGAGATGCAAGCCGGCGATCAACTGATGAGCGGGTCGATCAATGGGCAGTCCGCAATCGAGGTCGTCGCCAGCGCGACCGCCGCAGACAGCCAGTACCAGCAGATCGTTGCCCTCGTTGCTGAGGCGGCCTCGAGTAAGGCTCCCGTCGTGCGGCTCGCCGACCGCTACGCTGTGCCGTTCACCGTGATTGCGCTCGCACTCGCTTCGGTCGCTTGGGCACTGTCTGGGGATCCGGTGCGCTTCGCTGAGGTCGTCGTCCTGGCCACTCCCTGTCCCCTGCTCATTGCGGCACCTGTGGCATTCATCGGGGGAATGAGTCGCGCCGCTCGAAACGGAATCATCGTCAAGGGCGGTGGCGTGCTGGAAAAGTTGGCTACGGCGAAGGTAGCCGTGTTCGACAAGACCGGCACGCTCACTTATGGCACTCCTGCGCTTGCCGTTGTTCGGCCGCAACCGGGTTTTAGCGAGGACGATCTCATCGCCGCCGTCGCATCTGCGGAACAGTATTCATCCCATGTGCTTGCGGCCGCGTTCATCGCCGCCGCGCGCGCCAGGGGACTTCCGCTGATGGACGCTGAGTGGGCGCACGAAGAAGCGACCAATGGAATCCGCGCGCGAATCGGCGGACGCGAAGTCGTGGTGGGAAAGTACGCATTCATCGACAAGCTTGTCGCGGATGCCGTGCGTGCCGAGATCGCGCCGGGCCAGTTGGCGGTCTACGTCGCCATCGATGGGCGGTTCGCTGGCTCTCTGCTCGCGAGCGATCGCGTTCGCGACAACGCCCGTGCCACACTCGCTCGGCTGCGCGAGCTCGGTGTACGCCAGACGATGATCCTCACGGGCGATGCGCAGGCGACCGCGGACCACATTGCCGCGGAGGTCGGCGTCACCTCCGTACTCGCCGATTGCCTGCCCATTGACAAGGTCAATGCGGTGCGTGCCCTCACCCATGGCCCGACCATCATGGTGGGGGACGGTGTCAATGACGCACCCGTTCTGGCGGCTGCCGATGTTGGAATCGCGATGGGCGCCAAAGGAGCAACGGCCGCCAGCGAGTCGGCCGATGCCGTCATCCTCATCGACGACATCTCTCGCGTCGCGAAGGCGGTGGAGATCGGGCGCGACACCGTGCGAATCGCCTTGCAGAGCATTTGGTTGGGGATCGCCGCGAGCCTCGTCCTCATGGTGGTGGCGGCAGGTGGATTCATCCCGGCGACCGTGGGCGCCTTGCTGCAGGAGGTCGTCGACCTCGCCACGATCATCGCCGCTCTGCGTGCGATTGGTAGGCGCGCGGACGCCCGTCGGACGGCCTAGCCGTCGGTCGGCAACGGCACCGCTGGCAACTTGCGCACCTTGCGGCGGCGGCGCTTGCGCTCGGGCACCATCGAGCGCATCTCTTCGAGTTTGCCAAAGCACAGCAGGCGGTCCCCCGCCTCGAGCACGGTGGTGCGTTTGGGGTTCGGGATGACGGCGGCGCCACGGTGCAGCGTGAGCACCGTGATGTCCCGCTCACGCAGCTCCGACTCGCCGAGCGTTGTGCCCACGAGGTCGGCGTTGGCTCCCACCTCGAGCTCGGCGACGCCATAGCCCGTGGAGACGCTCAGGCGCTGCCGCACGTCGATATCGGGGAAGGCGACCCGGTCGGCGATGTGGTCGATGATGGCTCCGGCGACGTCGAGTCGTGTCGCGTTCTCGATTCCTTCGAGACCGGGTGAGGAGTTGACCTCCATGACGAGGGGCCCGTCCTCGCCCTCGAGCATGTCGACGCCGGCGACCTTGAGTCCCATGATCTGGGCGGACCGCACGGCCGCCTCTTCGAACGCGGGGTCGATCGGCACCGGTTCGGTAGCCCCGCCGCGGTGCACGTTCGAGCGGAATTCGTCGCCCATCGCCGTGCGCCGCATCGCCGCGACGACCCGGTCGCCAACGACGAGCGCGCGGATGTCCTTGCCCCTGCTCTCCGCGACGAACCGCTGAATGAGCACATTCTGGTTCGTCGAGTGCAGGGTCTCGATGATCGCCTCCGCGACCTTCACCTCGGGAGCGAGGATCACGCCGATGCCCTGGGTGCCCTCGAGGAGCTTGATGACGACGGGGGCCCCGCCCACGCGCTCGATCGCGGGACGCACGTCTGCTCGGTTGCGCACGAAGGTCGTCGCGGGCATGGCGATGTTGTGGCGCGAGAGAATCTGGGAGGCCCGCAACTTGTCGCGCGCGTTGGAGATTCCGTTGGCGGTGTTGGGCGTGTAGACGTCCATCTGTTCGAACTGGCGCACCACGGCGGTGCCGAAGTAGGTGATCGAACTGCCGATGCGCGGCACGATCGCGTCGTAGTCGCTGAGCTGATTCCCGCGGTATTGCAGGTCGGGTTCAGGCCCCGAGAGGTCGATCGCGAACCGCAGGGTGTTGAGTACGCGTACCTCGTGACCGCGCTGTTCTGCCGCCGCCCGCAGTCGCAGGGTGGAGTACGCCTGAGGCGCGCGCGAGAGGATCGCAAGTTTCATGTGGTGGAGCCCTGCCAAGATGGGGTGGTGAGCAAGTCCTCCCATTCAAACACCCTCGCGGGGTGGCGCGAATGGGTGCAGCTCCCCGAAATCGGCATTCCCTGGATCAAAGCCAAACTCGACACGGGCGCTCGCACCTCGTCGCTTCACGCCTACGACATCCACACCTTCGAGCGCGACGGCGCCGAGTGGGTGCGCTACCGTGTGCGGCCCTGGCAGGAGTCCGACGTGGATGAGGTGCTGGTCGAGTCGCCTGTGCACGACCGACGCCGCGTGCGCAGCTCATCCGGCCACGTGCAACACCGCTACGTCGTCACGATGCGCGTGCACCTCGTGGGCCGCGAGGTGGACGTCGAGGTGACCCTCAGCAACCGCGACCAGATGGGTTTCCGCATGCTCATCGGGCGAGAGGCACTGCGTCACGGCTTCGACGTGACCTCGGGTCGCTCATTCCTGGGCGGCAAGGCACCGCGGATGATGCGGCGCCGCAATCGCGGCAAGCCCGAGTAGCCCTCACCCCAGCCGAACCGCCGTTGACCCCCGCGTCACGAGCGTGACCGGCAGTCGGTGCACTCCCGCGTTGTCTACGCCCTCGATCGCCTCGAAGATGTACTGCGCGGCACGGGTGCCGAGTTGCTCGAGATTGGAGTCCACGGTCGTCAGGCCCGGGTGGGATCCGGCTGAGAGCACCTCCCAGTTGTCGTAGCCGACGATCGCGACATCCTCGGGGACGCGCCTGTCGAGGGTGCGCGCGGTTTCGAGCACGCCTCGAGCGATCTGGTCTGAACCCGCGAAGACCCCGTTGACGTTCGGGGTGCGTTCGAAGACCGTTGAGGCCGCGTCGCGCCCCCACTGTTCCGTCCACTCCGCCAGCAGCGGCTCGTGGGTGAAGGTGAGCCCGGCATCCGCGAGTGCGTCGCGGGCGCCTTCCAGTCGACGCTGGGTGGCGGTGAAGGTGGGGTCACCCGAGATGTGCGCGATACGGGTGCGCCCGCACGACAGGAGGTGTTCGATGGCGAGACGGCCGCCGAGGTACTCGTCGGGGGTCAGGGAGACGTCGCGCGCATCATCCGATGGGGCATTCGCGTAGACAACCGGCACCGGCAGGTTCTGGCCGAGTGAGGAGCGCGGGTTGGTGGATGACCCGACGACGATGATGCCGTCGACGCGGCGGCTCAGCAGCGCCTTAAGGTGGTGTTGCTCGCGGATGTCGTCGCCGCGCGCGTTGCTCAGGAACACGTCGAGCTGACCGGAGACGAAGGCGTTCTCCGCGCCCACAAGGATGGGGATCATGAAGCGTCCGTCGAGGTCGCCCGTGAGGATGCCGACGGTGCTCGTCTTTCCCGCGTTGAGTCCGCGGGCCATGGGGTTGGGGCTGAAGGAAAGTGACTCGGCGACGGCGAGCACGCGCTGGCGGGTGGCGGGGGCGACGTCATCCCGATCGTTGAGCGCCTTGGATGCTGTGGCGATAGAGACACCCGCCTGACGGGCGACCTCGGCGAGGGTCACCGCACCGTCGTTGCCGACCACACTCGCCTCCTCCGATGTCAGTAAACGCTATCGAACCCTCTGTTCTTGACTCGGTGAGGGCCTCACGATAGCGTACCGAAAACGGTTTCGAAATCTTCCCCGCGAGAGGCACCACCCGAGAATGTCCGGCATCCCCACCCCGCCCATCGGCGCGCCTGTCGTGCCCGCTCGAGGTGCGTTGCGCCCGCTCGGACTCGAGTCCGTGCGCATCACGGGAGGCTTCTGGGGCGAGCGGCAGGCGGTCAACGGCACGGCGACGTTCCCGCACATCCTCGAGTGGCTCGAGGCCGACGGATCCTTCACCAACTTCGACGCCGCGGCCGCGGGTACCGTCGTCGAGGAGCGCCGTGGTCGCGAGTTCTCCGACTCCGACATGTACAAGGTGCTCGAGGGCATGGCGTGGGAGATCGGGCGCACCCACGACGCCGACCTCGAGAAGCAGTTCCGCGAACTCGTCGCACGCTTCGCCCGCGTGCAGGAACCCGACGGGTACATCTCCACCAAGTTCGGCCGGCCCGGCCAGGGCGCCCGCTGGTCAGATCTCGAGTGGGGCCACGAGCTCTACTGCTTCGGTCACCTGCTGCAGGCGGCCGTCGCGCGAGTGCGCACGCGCCCCGACGCCGACGACGGACTCGTCGAGATCGCCCGCCGCGTCGCCGACCTCGTGTGCGAGACCTTCGGACCCGACGGCATCGACAGCATCTGCGGCCACGCCGAGATCGAGCTCGGACTCGTCGAGTTCGGCCGCGCCATCGGCGAGCCCCGGTACATCGAGCAGGCACAGCTCTTCGTGAACCGGCACGGGCACAAGTCGCTCGCCGACATCGAGTTCGGTCGCAGCTACTTTCAAGACGACGTGCCCCTCATCGACGCCCCGGCGCTGCGCGGTCATGCGGTGCGCGCCAACTACCTCGCGGCATCCGCCGTCGATGTCGCCGTCGACCTGGATGATGCGCCCCTACTCGATTCGCTGCAGAAGCAGTGGGACCGCACCATCGCCCGCCGCACCTACCTGACCGGCGGACAGGGATCGCACCACCAGGACGAAGCCTTCGGGGTCGACTGGGAGCTGCCCCCCGACCGCGCCTACGCGGAGACGTGCGCGGGCATCGCCTCGATCATGTTCAGCTGGCGTCTGCTGCTCGAGACGGGCGAGGTCAAGTACGCCGACCTCATCGAGCGCACCCTCTTCAACGTCGTCGCGACGTCACCCTCGCGTGCCGGCACCGCCTTCTTCTACTCGAACCCGCTGCAGATGCGCGAAGCCGGAGCCGCGCTCACCGATGAGCTCTCGCTGAGCGCGTCGAGCACGACGCGCGAGCCCTGGTTCGAGGTCTCGTGCTGCCCCGGCAACGTCGCCCGAACCCTGTCGTCGCTCGACGCGCTCGTCGCGACCGTCGACGACGAGGGACTGCAGGTGCACCTGTACGCGCCGGCGGAGATCCGCACCACGCTGCCCGGGGGGCGCGTCGTCGCGGTCGACGTGGAGACGGACTACCCGACCTCGGGGCGCGTGGTGCTGCGCATCCGGGAGACGGCCGAGCCGTTCACCCTGAGCCTGCGGGTGCCCGAGTGGGCAGCGGGAGCCTCGGTTGCCGTGCGCGGGGTCGACGGGCAGGTCGTCGTTGACGAGCGCGCGGGGGTGGGCATCCACTCGATTCGTCGCGCGTTCGAAGCAGGGGATGTCATCGAGCTCGATCTGCCGATGGCGCCGCGCGTCACCGCCGCCGACCCGCGCATTGACGCCGTGCGGGGCACCATCGCGATCGAGCGCGGCCCCGAGGTGCTCGCGCTCGAATCCGTCGACTTCGGCGGCGACGTCGCAGACGCGGTGATCGACGCCACCGTCGCGCCGGTCGAGCGCGATGGTCGGGTGTTCGCGTCGCTACGAACCCGTTCGGTGGATGACGCGGTGTGGCCGTACGGCGCGCCCGAAGCCGAGTCCCTGGGCGACGCCCGCGAGGTAGCCCTCGTGCCGTATCACGACTGGGCGGAGCGCGGCCCGTCGACCATGCGCGTCTGGATTCCCGTCGCCCCCGCTACGACGCCTCAAACCGCCACGACCACCCAGGACCAGGCATGACGTACACCGCGCTCGTCCCCGACTTCCAGGGCGAAGGCCGCATCGGCTTCAGGGAGCACACCTACCCGGAGCCCGGCCCCGGCCAGCTGCTGCTCGCGGTCGGCGCGAACGCGATCTGCGGAACCGATCGCGGGCAGTACCTCGGCGGGTCTGACACCGTTCCCGGCCATGAGGCCGCGGGCACCGTGATCGCGGCGGGCGAGGGTGCGACGACACCCATCGGCACGAAGGGCGCCGTGTTTCTTATGGGCTACTGCGGGCAGTGCCGCAGCTGCCTCATCGGGGCCACCAACCAGTGCCTGAACAAGCAGTGCGACATGGGCTGGACCGACGACGGTGGCTACGGGCGCTACGAGCTCGTGCGCGAGCGCATCTTCTTTCCCGTCACCGCCGACATCGAGATCGGCAACGCGACGATGCTGCTCGACGTCATGGGCACGAGTGCGCACGCCCTGCGTCGCGCGGAGCTCGTGCGCCCCGACATCGAAAGCATCTACATCGCCGGCGCCGGTCCCATCGGGCTCGGCCTCGTCGTCATGAGCCGTCTGCGCTACGGCGCCGACATCCCCATCTTCATCAGCGATGTGTCCCCGTGGCGGCTCGAGTTCGCCGAGTCGTTCGGCGCCACACCCGTCAACGCGGGCGACCGCAACGCCGTTCTCGCTATCGGTCACCCCGATATCGCCTTCGACGCCTCGGGCAAGGAGGTCGCGCGACGCCTCGCGATGGACATCCTGGGCAAGCGCGGTGCGCTCATCCTGCTCGGCCACGGCGAGTCGCTCACGCTCGAGGTCGTGGGTGACATGCTCGCGCCGGAGCGCGCGGTGCTCGGCAGCGAATACTTTCGCTTCGATGAGTTCGCCGACAACCTCGCCCTCCTGCGGGCGAATCAGCAGTACATCTCGCGCGTCATCACGCACCGCTACCCGGTGAGCGAGATTGGGGCGGCGTTCGAGAAATTCATGTCCGGCGAGTCGGGCAAGGTCGTTGTGATGCAGGATGATGCGGTATGACGACACCTCTGAAGGTCGCCGTGGTCGGCGCAGGAGACTGGGGCAAACAACACGCGCGTGTGTGGTCGGCACGCGAAGACACCGAACTCGTCGGGATCGTCGGCCGCGCGCTCGACAAGACGCAGGCGCGGGCCGATCGCTACCGCACCACCGCGTACACCGACATTGCACGCATGCTCGACGAGGCGCAGCCCGACCTCGTGAGCGTGAGTCTTCCCAACGAGGGCCACTTCGACGCGACCCTCGAACTCATCCGGGCTGGCGTACCGCTGCTCGTCGAGAAACCGCTCGTCTTCCACCTGGATGAGGCCGACCAGCTCATCGCGGAGGCCGAGGAACGCGACCTCTTCTTCGCCATCAACTTCAACCACCGCTACGCGGAGCCCGTCACGCGCGCCAAAGCGCTCATCGACGCGGGCGAGATCGGCGACACGGTCTTCGGCTCGTGGCGGTTCGGTGGTGAGGTCATCCTCGGTGGCCCCCTGCACGCGGGACTCATCGAGACCCAGTGCCACGGCTTCGACATGATGGAGCACCTCATGGGGCCTATCGATTCGGTGTCGGCACAGATGACGAACAAGACGCACGGTACGTTCACGACGCTGGCGCTGGCGCTCTCGTTCGCGAACGGCGCCGTCGGAACGTTCCTCGGCAGCTACGACACGTCGTACGCCTACCCAGACACGCACCGTCTGGAGGTCAACGGAACCGAGGGGCGCGTGGTCATCCACGACACCGTTCGCGCCCTCACGTTTCAGAAAGTCGGCGACGAGGTAGAGCAGCGCTGGAGCGCCGGCTACTTCAACGACGAGGCCCGCTACTTTGCGGGCACGTTCGACCGGCACGTCGAAGATGTGCTCGCCGCCTTGCGCGCGGGAGGTCAGCCTCCCGTCCATGCGCGCGCAGGGCGGCGAGCCTTAGAGCTCGCTTTCGCGGCGATTCGCTCCCACGAGACGGGGGAGCGCGTACCCGTCTAGTCCCCCGCGAGGGACGGGTGTCGAGCAGTTTCGGAGAAGCGCCGCTGGCCCGGGCATCCGTAGTCTTACCGCATGGCAGAGACGAAGAAGACCACGAAGAGCCCCGGATTCAGCGCCGAGGAGAAGGCCGCGATGAAGGAGCACGCGCGCGAGCTCAAGGCGTCGCAGAAGCGCGAAGACCTCGCGAAGGATCAGGACGCCAAGATCGCCGAACTCAGCCCGAGCGAGCAGAAGATGGCGAAGAAGATCCACGCGATCGTCGCCAAGCAGGCGCCCGAGCTCTACCCGAAGACGTTCTACGGAATGCCCGGCTGGGCGAACTCCGACAACAAGGTCGTCGTCTTCTTTCAGCCCGGCGGCAAGTTCAACACGCGCTACTCGACGCTCGGCTTTCAGCAGGAGGCGAACCTCGACGACGGTGACATGTGGGCGTGCTCGTGGGCCCTCACCGCGATCGGCGACGCCGAGGAGAAGACGATCGCGGCGCTCGTGAAGAAGGCCGTGAGCTAGGGCATTCGCAGGGCGGTTCCCCCGCCTACCGCGACCGCCGGCCGGACGCCTACGGCGCGCTCGTCGTTCCCTAGCCGCTAGCCCTCGACCGAGCGCGCGAGATTCTGGACCACCTGGGCACCGGGCAGCGCCGCGAGGGCGGAGCCTGGCATGGCGATCTTGCTGCGGCGCAGTCCCGAGCCGACGATGATCTCGGGTAGCTCGACGATGCGGGAGTCGATCAGGATGGGCCAGTCCGCCGGCACCCCGATCGGAGTGATGCCGCCGTACTCCATGCTGGTGAGGGCTACCGCGTCGTCCATGGGGGCGAAGCTCGCCTTGCGGGCATCCAGCATCGTGCGAATGAGTCCATTCACGTCGGCGCGCGTCGTCGCCAGAACCATGCAGGCGGCATAGCGGATGCTCTCACCGCGGCGCCCCGCAACGATGACGCAGTTCGCCGAGACGTCGAGCCCGACGTCGTACGTCTCACAGAACGCGGCCGTGTCGGCGAGCTCGGGATCGATCGCGGCCACCCGCACGCTCGCCGCCACCGCCGGTTCGAGCCCACGGAGTGCCGCAGCGACGGGTTGCGCCAACAGCTCGGGGTGATCGAGGGCGGGCAGCAGATCCAGTCTCACTCGTCGATGATGGCACGCGCCGGCATTCTGTGACTTGCCCCAGAGCGATCGCGCAGACCGGTGCGGCACCCAGACAGGCCGATGATGATTTGTTACCTTAACCGGAATCTGGGGGAGGTGATCGCACGTGGTGAGGCCGTTTGTTCGTGCCCGCGCCGCAGCATTCGCTGCCGTTGTCGCGCTCGCCGTGACCCTCGGAATCGCGACCCCCGCCGCCGCCGTCGACTACCCGACGTGGGAGGACCTCAACACGGCCCGCCAGAACGAGGCGAGCGCGGTCGCGGCGATCAAGCAGATCGAGGCCCTCATCGCCCAGCTGCAGGCGGCAACCGCGGCGGCCATCGCCGACGAAGAGCTCAAGGGCCAGCTCTGGCGCGACGCCGACGAGAAGTTCCAGGATGCCGCGGCCGCCGCCGAAACGCTGCAGGCCCAGGCGGACGCCGCGAACGCCGTCGCGACCGAGTCCGCGGCACGCGCCGGGCAGATGGCTGCGCAGCTCGCTCGTGGCAGCCAAGACGTCACGGCGACGCTCTTCACGAGCACGGGCGCCCAAACGGATGACCTGCTCTACTACCTCGGCCTCTCCACGAAGGTCGCCGACCAGGCCAACGTCATCTACGAGGCGGCCCTCCACGACCGCAACACCGCACAGTCCCTCACCGACCAGGCGGAGATCGCGAAGGCCGAACTCGACGTGCTGCGGCAGGCCGCCGAGGAGGCGTTCGAGGTCGCTCAGGCCGCGACGATCGCCGCGCGCGCCGCCGTCGATGAGCAACTCGCGAACGAGGCTCGCCTGCAGGCTCAGCTCCTGGTGCTCAAGGAGCGTCGAGCCGCGACCGAGGTCGACTACCAGAAGGGTGTGGATGCCCGAGCCGCCGCAGCCGCTGCCGCCGCAGCTGCGGCAGCCGCCGCGGGTGCCGGGTACGTCGGGGCGGGCGGCTGGGCACTGCCCGCCGCTGGTCGCATCACGAGCTCGTTCGGGTACCGTGTCTCACCCACCAACGGAGCCTCGAGCAACCACCGCGGCACCGACATCGGCGCCCGCTGCGGAGCCCCCATCTACGCGGCCACCGGCGGCACCGTCACCTACTCGGGGTGGAACGGCGGCTACGGCAACTTCATCCTCATCAACCACGGTGGTGGGGCGCAGACCGCGTACGCGCACATCGTCAACGGCGGACTCCTCGTCGGCTACGGCTCGAGCGTCGCCGCCGGCCAGCGCATCGCGCTCGTGGGGACGACCGGCACCTCGACCGGCTGCCACCTGCACTTCGAGGTGCGCATCAACGGTGTGACCCACAACCCGGTTCCCTTCATGTCGGACCGCGGCATCCGAATCGGCTGATGGCGAGCGCCCTCGAGACGATCTCCTCGTCGTCCGCCGTCGTGACGGTGGACCTCGACGGCGGCTCCATCATGCACTTCGGGGCGACCGCAGCGGCCCGCGACAACGTGCTCGCGTCCTTCGAGCCCGACGTTCCCGCGCACCCCGACACGGGCGCCCTGCACCCGACCCACGTGAGTTGGCTCACGAGGTATCGCGGCGGGTGGCAGTTGTTGACCCCGAGTGGCGGTGCGCCGTCGGTGGTCGGTGGCGTGCATCATCCATTCCACGGTGAGGTGTCGGTGATTCCGTGGACGCTCGAGAGCCACACGCCCTCGGCACTCACGATGCGCACGATCGCGCGGGACTCGTTCGGCGTCACCCGCACGCTCGCGCTCGAGGGCTCCCGCCTGCGTGTGACGACGACGGTCGAGAACGGGTCATCGCGAGTGGTGCCCGCGATGTTCGTGGAGCACATCGCGCTCGCTCTCGGTGAGGATGCCCGGGTCATCGCTCCCGAGGGCAGCGAGTGGGAGTCGGGGACCGACCAGGGAACGATCATGACCTGGCCGTCGGGTCTCGACACCCCGATCCCCGCGGGCCGGTCGCGCGTGATCAGCCTCGTGGGCGGCAACGACGGGTGGGTCGAGCTGCGCCGCCCGAGCGGCGCCGTGCGAGTCGAGTGGGAACCTCGCGAACTGCCGTACCTCTGGTACTGGCAGGAGCGGCTGACCGACGGCTTCCCGTTCTACGGCTCGGCGGACGTCGTCGGCCTCGAGCCCTCGTCTGTGCGTTTCGGCGACGGGCTCGATTCCGTGATCGATCGCGGTGAGGCATGGATGCTCGAGCCCGGCGCTTCCCGAACGGCCACCGTCGAGGTCATGCTCCTGTAGGCCCGCGGCGTCACCCCGACCTCCCGCAAGAACTGGCGGTTGAAGTTGGACAGGTTCGAGAAGCCGACGTCGTAGCAGATCGACGCGATCGGGGCCGAGGACTGCTCGAGCATCATCCGTGCCCTCGTGATGCGCAGCATGCGCACCGTCTCGCTGAAGGTGCGCCCACTCGCCCGCTGAAAGAAGCGGGAGAAGCTCGCCGGCGACATGCCCGCGAGGCGCGCCGCCTCGGCCATGCGAACCGTGCCGTGCAGGTTGTCGAAGATGTACCCGATGCCGGTCTCCACGGCGCGCTTTCCTTCGCCCGATTCGGCGGGGGAGGTGAACCATTCCCGGGCAAGCGGCTCGCGCTCGTGCGCGGGGGAGTGGAGCAGGATCGTGAGCAGCTGAAAGAAGTGGGCGAGGCGAGCGAGTCCCGTCGTGACCCCCATGAGCTCGATGCGCTCTGCTGCGGCCGTGGCGCTCGCGCCGGTGAACAGCAGCCCGCGGGAGGCCTCGGCGAGCAGGGCATCCACTTCACTCAGTTCGGGCATGTCACGCGCCGATCGTGCGAGCCACCCGCCGTCGAACTGAACCACGGCGTCGCGCAGCGGCGCGATCTCGCCCGGCGCCAGGTCGCTCACCCAGTGGTGCGGCACACCCGAGCCGATGAGGGTGACCTGGCCCGGCGTGAATGCGCCGATGTGGTCCCCCACGATGAAGCGTCCCGTGGTGGTGCGGCAGAGGTGGATCTCGAACTCCGGGTGGTAGTTCCAGCGGGCGACGGGTGCGGGGTAGTCGTGCTGCGACCAGCGCACCGACTCCCCGGGCTCGGTGATGATGACCTCGCGTGCGGCGGCACGACCACGCAGTTGCTGCGCGATTTTTTCGGACGTGAGGGCGCTCACTCGCACAATCTCCGGATCAGCTGCAAGAAAGTATCAGAATAGGGCACCGGCAAGGCTAGGAAGGCCCCGCATCCCTCCCTATCGTGTGTCGCATGAGCAGAACCGTCGAATCCGAAGAAGCCCGGCTTCTGGTGTGCGGGGGCAACCTCGCGCGACTGCTGGGGATGGCGGCATGACGAACCGCAGCGCCGTTCTTCACGCCGTGCATGACCTGCGGGTCGAAGAGCGACCCTTGCCCACCGCGGGCCCCGGTCAGGTCGTCGTGCGCATCGACGCGGTCGGCATCTGCGGCTCCGACGTGCACTACTACGAACACGGGCGCATCGGACCCTACGAGGTCGTCTCGCCCATGATCGTCGGGCACGAGTCCGCCGGTGTCATCACCGAGGTGGGGGAGGGCGTCGACCCGAGCCGCATCGGCCAGCTCGTGGCACTCGAGCCCGGGGTGCCCGACGGAACCTGCGAACAGTGCCGGGCCGGGCGGTACAACCTGTGCCCGAACGTCATCTTCTTCGCGACGCCGCCCGTCGATGGATCCATGACGCAGTTCGTCGCCTTCGACGCGAGCTTTGCGCATGTCGCCCCCGCGAACCTCACCGCCGAGCAGGCCGCGATGGCCGAGCCGGTGGCGGTCGGGGTGTGGGCGAACCGTCGCGGCCAGGTCGCGCCGGGCGACCGGGTGCTCGTGACAGGGGCGGGTCCGGTCGGCAACTTCGCCGCTCAGGTCGCTCGCGCGTTCGGTGCGAGTTCGGTGACGATCTCCGACCTCAACCCGTTCCGCCTCGACGCGGCACGCGCCCTGGGCCTGGATGCCCGCACCCCCGACCAGGTCGACGGTGACTTCGACGTCGCCATCGAGTGCACCGGTGTCGCCGCCGTCGCGCTCTCGAGCCTCAAGTCACTCGCCCCCGCGGGTCGACTCGTGCTCGTGGGCATGGGCGCCGACCTCGTGCAGATCGATGTGCCGTTCCTGCAGGGCCGGGAGCTCACGATCACGGGCATCTTCCGCTACGCGAACTCGTACCCGCTCGCGCTCGACCTGATCGGGTCGGGCAAGGTCGATGTCTCGAGCGTCATCACGCACCGCTTCGGTTTGGATGAGGCGACCGCCGCCATCACGCTCGCCGCCGACAACCCCGCCTCCCTCAAGGCGGTCGTCAACCCGCAGGTCTAGCGGTGGTTTCGATACGCGCTTCGCGCTACTCAACCAGCGAGGAGTAGGTCACCTTCGCTCCGCGCTCGTGCAGCGACTCGAGCGCCGCGAGGTACGGCGTCGTGAAGCGCTCGTCGTCGACGAGGTCGCCGAACACCGAACGGTTCTGGATGAACGCGAGCGGGTTACCCCGCTGACTCCGCGCGATCGGCACCAGTTGCTCGCGCAGACGGTCGACGACGTCGATCGGTTCACCCTGCTCGTCGACGCCTTCGGCGTAGCGTGCCCAACTCGCGACGATGGCCGCGGAGTTCGTGACCGACCCGTCGCGGGCGAGCTGCTCCCGCACCACGGGGAGCAGCCACTTGGGGATGCGGTCGCTCGACTCGGCGCACAGCCGCGCGAGGGTGTCGCGTACCTCGGGGTTGCGGTATCGCTCGATGAGCGTGCGCTTGTACGCATCCAGGTCGACGCCGGGTACGGGCCGCAGGGTCGGGGTGGCCTCGGAGTGCATGTAGTCGAGCAAGAACTGCGCCATCGCCGGATCGGCGGATGCCTCGTGGGCGTAGCGGTAGCCCGCGAGGTAGCCGAAGTAGCACATGCCCTGGTGGGTGGCGTTGAGCAGGCGCAGCTTCATCAGTTCGTACGGTTCGACGTCGTCGACGAGCTGAACGCCCACCGCCTCGAAGGCGGGGCGTCCCTGCGGAAAGTGGTCTTCGAGCGCCCACTGCTCGAACGGCTCCGCGACGACGGGCCACGCGTCGGTGACGCCGAGGTGGGCGGCGATCTCGTCACGGTCGTCATCGGAGGTGACGGGGGTGATGCGGTCGACCATCGAGTTGGGGAACGCGACCTCGCGCTCGACCCAGTCACCGAGCGCGGCATCGCGCAGGCGCGCGTAGGCCGCGAAGGAGCGCTTCGCGACATCGCCGTTGCCCTGGATGTTGTCGCACGACATGACCGTGAACGGCTCGACGCCACGCTCACGGCGACGTGCGAGGGCCTCGACGATGAGCCCGAAGACGGTCTCGGGCGGGGACGTGAGCGCAGCATCCTTCACGACCGCCGGGTTGGTGAGGTCGAACTCTCCCGTGACCTGGTCGAAGTTGTAGCCGCCCTCGGTGATGGTGAGCGAGACGATGCGAACGGCCGGGTCGGTCATGCGTTCGATGACGGCTTCGGGGTCTTCGGGGGCGAACAGAAACTCGACGATCGAGCCGATCACGCGCAGGTCGCGGCTTCCGTCGGCGTTCTTGAGTTCGAGCGTGTAGAGGCAGTCTTGGTCGCGCATGACATCGCGGATTCTGCTGTCGTGGGGCAGCGCGCCGACTCCGCAGATTCCCCACTCCAGTGCCTCACCGGCGTTCAGTAGGCGGTCGACGTACATGGCCTGGTGTGAGCGGTGGAATCCCCCCACCCCGAAGTGGACGATGCCCACGGTGACCTTCGAGCGGTCGTACGACGGCACGGCGACCGTGGCCGGCAGCGTCGAGACGCTGGAGGAGTTGAGCTGCATTGCCGAAGACACCTTCGCGTTATTCACAGATGAGAGAATTGATAACATCAATCGATACGAAATCCAACCAGATTCCGCTCCGCTTGTCGATGAGGCTTTTCGCGCACTCCACTAGAGTCGGTCGCAACGCACCCGAGCGAGAGGATGTGCGCATGGCACGCCGAGGCCGCCCGCCGGTCGCCCCGGCCGATGCCGGACAACCGGCCCGCCACCTCTCCGAGGACGAAGAACTGGCCCTCGCACTTCAGGTTGCCCGAGCGTACTACCTCGATGACGAGTCGAAGGTCGCGATCGCCGACAGGTTTGGTATCACGCGCTTTCAGGCTGCTCGCCTGCTCACCGTCGCACGCGAAGCCGGCATGGTTCACATCGACGTGCGCCCCCCGGGTGGTATCGACCACGACCTGTCGGCGAGACTGCAATCCGCGCTCGGAGTGCGTCGCGCCGTGGTCGTGTCGTCGCTCGGCGCAGTAACACCGCTTGAGGTCGTGGCCGGTGCGCTCGCCCGCGAGGTGGCCGATGTCGTGAGCGCCGGAGATGTCGTGGGACTCGCGTGGAGCCGCGCGACCATCTCGATGATCAACCAGCTCACGCACCTCGAGCCGTGCTCGCTCGTGCAGCTCGGCGGGCACGTCGAGATCGCGGGCCTCCCGGGAACCGTGGAGATCGTGCGTCGCGCCGCCGAAATCAGCGGGGGCACCGCGTACCCGATCTACGCCCCACTCGTCGTGCAGGATGCCCACACCGCAGCATCCCTCAGAACGCAGCCGGCCATCTCCGCCGCCCTGGAGATGTTCTCGCGCCTCGAGGTCGCGGTGGTGTCGATCGGCGGATGGATGCCCTCGGGCTCGACCATCTTCGATTCGTCACCGGAACCCCTGCGTCGTCGCGCCGCAGAAGAGGGGGTGGTCGGCGAGATCAGCGGGCGTTTGTTCGACCGCAACGGTCAGCCCCTGCCCCACCTGCTCGACGACCAGATCGTCGGTATCAGCCTCGACGAGCTGCGTCGGGTACCTCAACTGCTCGTTACGAGCTACGGCGCCCACCGCGCCGACGCGACCCTCGCGGCCGCTCGATCCGGTCTGGTGAAAACCCTGGTCGCCGATCGCGCGCTCGCCGAGGCAGTTCTCGACCGCGCCTGACGCGTCTCAACCGCCTCTGACGCGCTCCGCCGTCGTTGTCACTCATCCGTCGCTCCGACTTGACGTTCTGGCGTGCCCTGCGTTACCAATAGATATCTCAGACGAGATTTTTATAACGCTCAAATGAGCGCAATGGGTCAACGCCGACGAAAGGGGACGGATGCCCAGCCCCCTGTCGCCCCGGCTCGAGACCGGTCTACGCGCGAACCGACGTGCCGCGCAGGTCAGACGTGAACAGTTCCGTCCCCTCCGAGTACACGATGTTGCTCGACTCGATGCCGCGACCGCGCGCGTCGAACGCGTAGCGCTGCGCGACCATGACGGCCGAGTCGGCGGGAAGCTCGAGCAGTTCGGCCTCCTGCGCGGTGACCTTGCGCGCGGTGACGGTCTGGTTTCCGCCGACGAGTTCGACGCCCGCTACCCGGTGCAGACTGTTGTACAGACCATCGTTGAGCAGATCGTCGCGCGTGAGTCGCACGCCGTCGGGCAGGGCGAGCTTCGAGCGGATGAGCACGATGGGGACTCCGTCGGCGAGCCGCACGCGTTCGATGTCTTGAAGCGGTGTGCCCACGGCGATCCGCAGGCCCGCGGCCGTGCGCTCATCTGCGACGGTTTCGCCGAGGTGCACGAGGTGCGTCGTCGGGGCGCGGCCCTCGTTGACGAGGTCGCGGTAGAGGCTGTTGAGCCCGACCTTACGCACGAGGGCGCCACCGAGTGCGAACGCACCGATGCCGCGCTGGGTGTGGATGACTCCGTCGCTCGCGAGGCGAGCCATCGCCTGCCGCAGCGTCGGCCTGCTGATTCTCAAGGCCTCCGCCATGTCGTTCTCGGACGGCAGCGGCACGGCCGGCGGATAGTGAAGCTCCTCGATCGTGAGTTTGAGAGCTTCGCTGCATTGCCAGTGCAGCGCGACAGCGCCGCCCCGCTCAATGGGGTGCGTGCTGAGTTTCTTCAGAAACTCTGACTGCGATGTCGTGGAGTTCATGGCGGACAAAACAGTACCAGAAGAGAGGTTGATAGGTTATGTTGACAACCGGTAAGCATCCGCGTAGCGTGCATGCTTGCCGACCCCGCGCAGCGAGGCCGGAAGGGCTTCAATGCGTAACCCGAAGTGCCCGCACACTAATCGACAACGGAGTGGAGTAGTCATGTCCTTTCTGAAACACAGCCGGACTCTCGCGGTAGGCGTCATTGCCACCGCGCTTCTCGTCACCACCGCAGCCTGTTCTACGGGCGACGGCGGCGAGGGTGGAACGACCGACGGTCCCGGTACCGTCGGAATCGTCGAGTTCGACAGCACCGCACCCTTCGACGCTCTTGCCGCTCGCGGCACGAAGTCGGAGCTCGAGGCCATGGGATACGAGGTCGTCTCGCAGGACCCGCAGGGCGATCCCGGTCAGGCGAACGCAATCTGCAGCCAGTTCATCACTCGCCAGGTCAACGCCCTCGTGGTCACGACCTTCGCGCTCGACCAGATGGCTCAGTGCATGTCCGAGGCGAAGAACGCGAACATCCCCGTGTTCTACATCGCGAGCCCGCTGCTCGATGGAATGGCCGGTGCGGTCGACGTCACGTCGCCCAAGCCGATCAACGACATCTTCTTCGACTACGTGAAGGCGAACAACATCACGTCGATCCTCGCGCTCGACTACTCGCCCGGAACGCCCTGCCGCCTGCGCAAGGAGTACCGCCAGGAGCTGTTGAGCGGTTCGAACATCCAGATCCAGGAGCACGAGTTCACGATCCCCGGCCAGGTTGTCGACGCGCAGAACGCGACCGCAGCATGGCTCGCCGCGAACCCTGCTGGTGAGGGCAACTACGCCATCTGGTCGTGCTTCACCGACCCGAGCGCGGGTGCCGTCGCTGCGATCAACCAGGCAAACCGCACGGACTCGCTTCCGATCTTCACGTGGGACTTCAACAAGACGATCTACGAGCCCTTGCAGAAGGGCCAGATTGCCGCGACGCTGAGCCTTGACGGAAACGTCGTAGGCCAGCAGATGGCAGAGATCATCACGAACTTCCTCAAGGACGGCAAGCCCGTCGGTGTTCCGGCCGAGAACTCGATTCTCACGCCCGAGAACATCGAGCAGTTCGTGACCGACAACCCGACCTCGCTCGACTAGTCGGTAGTTCGAACCACAGAAGTACAGGTTGAGAAAGGCACGAATCTCATGACTGACGAACACACGCTCCTGATCGACGCAAAATCGATCAGCCGCACGTTCGGCGCGGTGAAGGCACTCACAGACGTGAGTGTGGACTTCCGCCGCGGTGAGGTTCACGGACTTGTCGGCGCCAACGGCGCCGGCAAGTCCACCTTCCTCAACATCATCGGCGGCGCGATCACGCCGTCGAGTGGCACGATCTTCGTCGACGGTCACGAGGTCAGCATCACCACCCCGTCGCAAGCCGACGCTCTCGGGTTCGCGTTCATCCACCAGGAACTCGCCCTCATCCCCGACTTCAACGCGATCGACAACATCGCGCTCGGCATCAAGTCGAACAACCCGCTTCGCTTCGAAGACCGCAAGGCTCGCGCGAAGCTCGGGCGCGAGGTGGCAGACCGCCTCGGGCTCACCTTCAACCTCAAGCGCCCCGCTCGCGAACTCAGCGTCGCCGAGCGTGGCATGGTGGCGATCGGTCGTGCGTTGGCCCGTGACGCACGATTCATCGCCATGGATGAGCCGACCGCTTCGCTCTCTGACGTGGAGTGCCAGCGGCTCTTCACCATCATCCGCCAGCTGTCGGCAGACGGCGTCACGATCGCCTACGTCAGCCACCGCCTCAACGAGATCGAAGAACTCAGTGACCGTGTCACCGTCTTCAAAGACGGCATGGTCTCGGGTCGCTTCGACCGCGGCGCCTACACCCGTCAAGACCTCATCAAGGGCATCACGGGTCTCGCCGAGGGTCTTGAGCTGCGCAAGCACCTCGAGCCCGTTCCCGCCGACGCCCCCGTCGTACTCGAGGTCTCGAACCTCTCAGACGGTCGTCGCGTGCAGGATGTCTCGTTCACGTGCCGCGCGGGTGAGATCGTCGGTCTCGCCGGCGTCGTCGGCGCGGGTCGCAGCGAGGCATTCGGTCTCATCTTCGGCGACGCGCGTCCCGAGAGCGGCACGATGCTCGTCGGCGGCAAGCCCCACGCCCCGTCCAACGTTCAGGCGGCCGTCGGGGCGGGCATCGCGCTCGTGCCCGAGGAGCGTCGATCCCAGGCGCTCGTCATGGAAGAGTCGATCCGCTCGAACGTCACACTCGGCAATTGGAAGGCGATGCGCTCGACGCCGGCGCTCGGCTTCATCAGCGATCGCAAGGCCGAGTCGGTCGCGAAGCGCATGCTCGACGCCCTGCGCATCAAGGCGAAGGACACATCGGTGCCGGTTCGCACCCTCTCGGGCGGCAACCAGCAGAAGGTCGTCTTCGGCCGTTGGCTCGCGCGTGACTCCAAGGTCATGCTGCTCGACGAGCCGACGCGCGGCGTCGACATCGGCGCGCGCCAGCAGATCTGGCAGACCGTCGAAGACTTCGCGGCCGCGGGCAACGCCGTCGTCGTCGTGTCCTCCGAACTCGAAGAGCTCTCCATCTGCCACCGTGTGGTCGTCATGGTCGAGGGCCGCACCGTCGCGGAGCTCGCGGGACCCGGTGTCACCGAGGAGCAGATGCTCGAAGTCATCTACAGCCACAACCACCAAGCTAAGGAAGCAATCTCATGACCACGACCGAGGTGACCCCGCAGGTGTCAGAGTCGACAGCCCCTCGCCGCAGCACCGGACAGTCCATCACCCTGTTCGTGGGTCGGTTCGGTGCGCTCATCGTGCTCGGGCTCCTGATCATCGTCTTCACGATCCTGACGCCCAAGTACTTCCTGACGGTGGGCAACATCGTTCAGATCTTCAACCAGTCGGCGCTCGCCGCGATCGTCGCGTGTGGGCTGACCCTCGTGCTCGCGTCGAACCAGTTCGACCTGAGCGTCGGTAACACCGCGAGCCTCGCGGGTGTCACGGTCGCGTTCCTCATGATCAACGGCACGCCCATCCCGATCGCGATCCTCGTCGCGCTCGCCGTGGGCGTCATCGTCGGTCTGCTCAACGCCTTTCTCGTCACCCGGCTCAACGTCAACGCGCTCGTGGCAACGCTCGGTGTGGGGAGCGTCGCGGTCGGTGTGAACTACTTCATCACCAAGGGTTCGGCCCAGCCGTTCGGATCCATCGCCCCCGACTTCACTCTCATCTCGGTGGGACAGTGGCTGGGCGTTCCGCGCAACGTCTACTACATGGTCGTGATCGTCGCGATTCTGTGGATCATCCTCAACCGCACCGACCTCGGCCGCAACATCCAGGCCGTCGGTGGTAACGCCGAGGCATCGCGCCTCGCGGGCGTCGGCGTGAAGAGCGCCACCACCTGGGCCTTCGTCATCTGCTCGGTGTGTGCCGCAATCACGGGTGTGCTGCTCGCCTCCGTCATCGGGTCGGGCCAGCCCACGGGTGGTGACGGCTACACGCTCTCGGCGTTCGCCGCCGCGTTCCTCGGAACAGCGGTGCTGAGGGAAGGCCAGTTCCACATCGTCGGAACCCTCGTCGGTGTGCTCACCGTCACGGTGGGCTTCAACGGTCTCGCTCTCGCGGGTGTGCCCTCCTACGTGCAGTTCCTCTTCCAGGGCATCCTGCTCATCGCCGCCGTGTCGTTCTCGACCGTGGCCCGCAAGATGCTCAAGGCGGGCGCATAGCCATGACCGACGAAGCCAAGGTTCCGCAGACCATCGCCGAACTGCTCGGCGACCACTCGCCCAAGAACTGGGGTAAGTGGGGAGCCGACGACGAGGTGGGTAGCCTCAACTACCTCACCGCGGCGGAGGTGCTGCGTGGTGTCTCGGCCGTCAAGTCGGGCGAGACGTTCACGCTGCAGGTACCCATCGGTCTGCCCGAAGCGAACGGCGACCCGGTGTGGCCGAACCGCCAGTCGGCGGTGCGCACCTCCGTCATGGATGAAGGCTTCTTCCAGCGCGGGGAGGCCGGCCCGACCGGAGGCGACCACCACTACGCCGACGACAAGATCGAGATGTTCCTGCAGGGCTCGACCCAGGTCGATGCGCTCGGGCACATCTGGTACGACGGCGTCATCTACAACGGCTACGACGCATCCACGACAGAGGGGGCGCTCACCAAGGCGTCGGTGCTGCCGCTCGCCGAGCGGGGCATCGTCGGTCGCGGCGTGCTCATCGACATCGCCCGTCACCGCGGCAAGAAAGCTCTCGAGCGTCGCGAGACCGTGGGCCTGGATGACCTCCTCGCCGCTGCCGAGGCGCAGGGTGTCACGATCGAGAAGCACGACATCATCGTCTTCCACACCGGATGGCTCACCCGCTTCTACGACGGGGACCGTGACGAGTTCTACGCCGACTGGAGCGAGCCGGGCCTGACCTACTCGCCCGAGCTCGTGCAGTGGTTCCAGGACATGGAAATCCCGAGCCTCGTCACCGACCTCGTCGGCAACGAAGCCACCCACTACCCGGGCTCGCCCGTGGAGATCCCGCTGCACTCCGCGCTCATGCGCAACCTCGGTGTCGTCTTCACCGAGGTGTGCTGGCTCGAAGATCTCGCGGATGCGTGTGCAGCCGACGGCCGCTACACGTTCCTGTACACGGCAGCACCCCTCAAGGTGTACGGCGGCAGCGGCGCCCCAGTTAACCCCGTCGTCATTCGTTGACGCGCATCATCCACCCCACCGCCTGAAAGAGACTGGACCCGTCGCAATGACCGTGCACACCCCTGCCCCGACGCTCGACCTTCTGCGGGACGACCGCGGCAACTTCTCGATGCTCGCGATCGACCAGCGCGAGTCGCTGCGCCAGATGATCGCGACGGCGGCGGGACTCGACACGGTTCCCGACGCGGAACTCGTCGCCTTCAAGAAGGCGGTCATCTCCACGCTCAGCCCGTTCGCGAGCGCCGCGCTCATCGACCACGACTACGGGTATGAGGCGGCGAAGCTCTCGGAGTGCCCCATCATCCTGGCGGCGGACATCCTCAGCCAGCGCAAGCCGGGCGGCCCCGTGAACCGTGCGGTCATCGACCCCGCGGTCAACGAAGACGTCATCGGCCGTTTCGGCGCGCACGCCCTCAAGATGCTCGTGCCGTGGCAGCCCGACGAGCGCGATGAGGCCATCGAACTTTCGGCGAGCTTCATGGAGCTGTGCCGCGCGACCAACACGCTCGGCGTCGTCGAGGGCGTCGTGCGCCCCGAGGGCTTCGCGTCGTGGTCGGATGCCGACAAGAACGACGCCCTCGTCGAGGCCGCCCGCGACCTCGGCACCACCAAGCCCGACCTGTACAAGGCCGAGGTTCCGCTCTTCGGTGCGGGGGAGCGCGACGTGATCGTCTCGACCGCCCGCCGCATCACCGAGGCGATCGACTGCCCGTGGGTGGTGCTGTCGTCGGGTGTTCCGCCGGAGCGTTTCCCCGAGGCTGTCGCCCTGTCGCGTGAGGGTGGCGCCAGTGGCTTCCTCGCGGGTCGCGCCATCTGGATCGACGCGATCCCCGCACCCGACACGCAGGCTTTCCTCGAGACGACGTCGGCCGAGCGCCTGCGCAGCCTCGCCGCAGCCTAGGAGAACGCCATGAGCGACACCCCGATCATCGTGATGGGACGCATCGGCGTCGACCTGTATCCGCAAGAGGTCAATACCCACCTCAAGGATGTCTCCGGTTTCACGAAGACCATCGGCGGCAGCGCGGCGAACGTGTCCGTTGCGATCGCCCGGCACGGGCATCCAACCGCCCTCGTCTCGCGCACGGGCAACGACCAGTTCGGCGAGTTTCTCGTCGAGCAGCTCGCGCGCTACGGCATCGAGAACCGGTACGTCACGCCTGTTGTGGGCATGCAGTCCACGCTCACGTTCTGCGAGATGTTCCCGCCAGACAACTTTCCGTTCTACACCTACCGCAACCCGACAGCCGCCGACATGTTCTTGAGCGTCGAGGATGTCCCGCTCGAGCTCGTCGCCGCCACACCGCTCTTCTGGGCCACCGCGACCGGCCTCGCGCGCGAGCCCTCCCGGGCGGCGCACTACGCCGCATGGGAGGCCCGCAACCGCCAGGGATTCACCGTGCTCGACCTCGACTACCGCCCCACGTTCTGGGACAGCGAAGAGGAGGCGCGTGCCGAGATCCCGCCCGCGCTCGAGCACGTCAACATCGCCGTCGGCAACCTCGACGAGTGCGAGATCGCCGTCGGTGAGCGCGACCCGCAGCGCGCGGCCGATGCGCTGCTCGACCGGGGCATGGACCTCGCCGTCGTGAAGCAGGGTCCGCTCGGTGTGCTCGCGAAGACGCGCGAGGAGACCCTCGAGGTGCGCCCGATCCCCGTCGACGTGGTCAACGGGCTGGGTGCCGGAGATGCCTTCGGCGGTGCGCTCGTGCACGGCCTCGTGTCGGGCTGGCCGCTGGCCAAGACCCTCGCCTACGCGAACGCGGCTGGTGCGATCGTCGCGACGCGCTTCGAGTGCTCGGCTGCGATGCCCACCACCGACGAGGTGCGCGAGCTCGTGGAATCCATCCCGGTGGTTGAGTAGCCCCGCAGGGGCGTATCGAAACCTAGCCCGCGGGAACCACGAGCATCTCGACGCCGGCCGCACGCACCATCGCGAGGGTGTCATCGTCGATGCGGTCGTCGGTGACGATCACGTCGATCGCGTCCCAACCGCACACCCGGGTCATCGCTCGCATTGAGAATTTGGTGCTGTCGCAGAGCAGCACGACGCGCGAGGCCACGGCCATGAGCTGCCGCTTGAGTTGTGCATCCCCATCGAGGGAGACGAACACCCCGCGCTCGGAGGCGGCGCCCGCTCCCATGAAGTAGGTGTCCACCTGCAGGTTGCTCGCCGCTGCAACGGTGCTCGGTCCGAAGAACGACTGCGCGTCGCGTCGCAGCGTGCCACCCAGCGCCACGACCTCCGCGGCGTGCGCGTCGAGAAAGGCGGTGATGACCGGCACGGATGCCGTGACCACGCGCAACCGGTTGGCGCTCGTCAATTCGAGCGCGAGTTTCGCCCCCGTCGATCCCGCGTCGATCGCGATGGCGGTCTCCTCGCCGACGAGTTCGGCGGCGCGGCGTGCGATGCGCACCTTTGCGCGCTGCTCCTGGCTGGCACGCTGCGCGAAGGGACCGGGGCGGTTGTCGTTGTGGGCCGCGCGCACGCCGCCGTAGAACGAGACGACGCGTCCGTCCTGCTCGAGTTGGGCCACGTCGCGGCGCACCGTCATCTCGCTGACCCCGAGCTCGAGGGCGAGCTCGGCGATGACGATATGGCCGCGTTCACCCACGACCCGGGCGACACGCTCGCGCCGCGCTGCCACGCTCGAGGGGGTGCTACTCACACCGAGGAGCGTAGCGCAGGTGTGAAAGGTTTCACACGGAAACGACGGTCACGGCGACCCCCGCGGCCTGAAGCATGGCCAGGTCGTCGGCCGAGATGCCGTCGTCGACGAGCACCTCGTCGACGAAGGAGAAGTCGCACACGAGCACCATCGCCGAGGCGTGGAACTTGCTGCTGTCGAGGATGAGTACGACGCGTGCCGCGATGTCGATGAGCGCACGCTTGGTAACCGCGTCGAAGTCGTTGGCGCAGAAGACCCCGCGCGGCCCCACCCCGCTTGCCGCGAGGTAGAAGGTGTCGACCTGCAGCTCGCTGATGGCGTCGACCACGAGCGGCCCGTCGAACGAGAGGGTCTCGTGGTGGAGCATCCCGCCCAGTGCAATGAGGGTCGTGGAGGGGCGACCCATGAGGTCGGCGATGGCGCTCGCCGAGTGCGTGACGACGGTGAGGGGAAGGGTGGTGGGCAGGGCGCGAGCGACCTCGCGCGCGCTCGTGCCCGCGTCGATCGCGATCACCTCGTCCTCGTGAACGCGGGCCGCCGCGGTGCGGGCGATCGCGAGCTTCGCGGCTGCCATGAGCCCCGCGCGCTCCTCGTACTGCCGGCTGCCCTGAAGGTCGAACGTGGGCAGCATGCTCACGCCGCCGTGCACAATTCTCACCCGGCCCTCCTCGGCGAGCTTCTGCGCGTCTCGGCGCACCGTCATGTCTGAGACGCCGAGCGCGACCATGAGTTCGGTGGTCGACGAGAAGCTCTGCTCCTCGACGATCTGCAGCAGGCGGGCGCGTCGCTCGGGCGCCGACCCGTAGCGCATGCCGTCCGTCATGCCCGCCATCCTGCTACGCGGAGCCGCTCGCGGCGAATCGGGCGACGATCTCTTCGTCACTCAGGATGCCCCTCTCGAGCGCCCCCAGGGTGCTGTCGACCTCCTCGATGCCCGGAATCCCGGTCCTTCCGTCGAGTGCGCGGCACGACAGGGCGGCGGTGACGTTGGCGAAGGCCATCGCATCGACGAGGGGTCGCCCGAGGGCGATGCCGGCGAGGAGCGCTCCGTGAAAGACGTCACCCGCACCCAGGGTGGAGTAGGGGGTGATGGGCAGGGCGGGGGCGAAGTGCAGGCCGGAATCGTCGAGCCCGAATGATCCATTGGCCCCGTCGGTGGCCACGACCGTTCGCGCACCCGCGGCCCGCGCGCGACGAGCGCCCTCGACGGGGTCGGTCGTGCCGAAGCGTTCGCGGAGCACGATGGCGGTGGGCACGTACCACTCCAGGAGCGAGACGTCGAGGTCGGGGATGCGGTTGCCGTCGTCGACGCTCACGCGGGTGCCGGTAAGACCGCCGGCGGGCACGCCACGCCAGCCGGCCTTGTCGAGGTGGGTGATGCTGAATCCGCTCGGGATGGGAGGCGGAGGGGGAGCGGGGTGCGTGATGATGGTGCGCGCTCCCGTGACGGAGGAGACGATGACGGCGCTCTGAGCGGTGATGCCGCCGGGCTGGCGTACGACGAGGGAAGTGCCGACACCCGCCGCTTCGAGTTCTCCGAGCACGAGTTCGCCAGCACGGTCGTCGCCGATGGTGCCGCAGAACTCGACGGGGAGGCCGAGGCGCGCGATGGCGACCGCGGAGTTGGCGGAGTTGCCCCCACCGACGAGTGAGACGTCGTTCGCTTCGACGCGCGTGTCTTCTGCGGGAACCGTGTCGGTGACGAGCAGCAGATCCAGGGTGACGGTTCCGACGCAGAGGATGGTGGGAGTGGGCACGCACTCACTATAGGCAAATGTTGAAAATCCAACAAGATCGGGCTAGCTTGGTGTTCGGGCTGATGAAGACCCAACACCCCCACTACTCCAACGGAAGTGTCACGCGATGAAAGCGGTCCGCTACCTCGGCAACCACAAGGTCGCCGTCGAAGAGATTCCCGATCCGACCCCCGGCTTCGGTGAGGTACTGCTCAAGCCGCTCGCCGTTGGCATCTGCGGCACCGACCTCCACATCCTCGAGGGCGACTACGCCTCCAACCCGCCCATGACCCTCGGCCACGAGGTGTGCGCCGAGGTCATCGGACTCGGCGAGGGCGTGCAGAAGCTGCAGATCGGCGACCTCATCTCGATCGAGCCCCACATCTACTGCGGCGTCTGCGTGTACTGCCAGACGGGCGACCTGCACATGTGCCCCAACCGCAAGGCACCCGGCGTGCACATGGATGGCGGCATGGCCGAACTCATGGTCGCGCCCGAATCCATCGCGTACAAGCTCGAGCCGGGCATCCACCCCGGTATCGGCTCGATGACCGAACCTCTCGCGTGCGTCGTGCACGGCATCGATCGACTGCAGGCCAAGTCGGGTCGCGCGATCGCCGTCTTCGGCGCGGGCCCGGCAGGCAACCTCGTCATCGCGCTCGCCAAGCAGGCGGGCCTCTACCCGGTCGTCGCGGTCGAGATGCGCGAACAGCGCCGCGAACTCGCGCTGCGCATGGGCGCAGACGTTGCGCTCGACCCCACCGCCGACGATTTCACCGAGCGGATGATGCAGCTCACCGACGGCGACGGCTTCCCCTACCTCGTCGACGCCGTCGGCTCGTCGCGCGTGCTCTCGCAGGCCATCCCGCTCGCGTCGCGCAAGGGCACGATCCTCGTGTTCGGTGTGGCCCGCCCCGACGACCGCCTCGAGGTGAGCCCCAACGAGATCTACGCGAAGGAGCTCACGATCCTCGGCACCGCGCTCAACCCGCACACCCACCGCCGTGCGGCGAACCTCGTGAACCACGTCGGGCTCGACAACTTCGAGTTCGGCTACTTCACCATGGACCAGATCGAACAGGGCCTGCAGGCTCAGCGGGATGGCGCCTTCGACAAGGTCTTCATCGTGCCGAACGGAGCAATCGCGTGAGCGAGAAGAAGAACATCGCGGTCATCGCGGGCGACGGCATCGGCAAGGAGGTCGTGCCCGTCGGCATCGACTGCGTGGATGCCGCACTCGCGCGTCACGACCAATCCGTCACCTGGACCCACCTCGACTGGGGCAGCGACTACTACCTGAAGAACGGCACCATGATGCCCGCCGACGGCATCGCGACGCTCGCGAAGCACGACGCGATCTTCCTCGGCGCCGTGGGCCTGCCCGGCATCCCCGACACCGAGACGCTGTGGGGACTGCTCATCCCGATCCGCCGCGAGTTTCAGCAGTACGTCAACCTGCGCCCCGTGCGGGCCCTCCCGGGGATCGAGAGCCCCGTGCGCGGCGGCAACGACATCGACCTGCTCATCGTGCGCGAGAACAACGAGGGCGAGTACTCCGAGATCGGCGGACGCATCTTCCGCGGCCTGCCGCAGGAGGCGGCGATCCAGGAGAACGTGTTCACCCGCATGGGCATCGAGCGGGTGACGCGGTTCGCGGCTGAGCTGGCCGGGCAGCGGCGGGGACACGTCACGTCGGCGACCAAGTCGAATGGCATCATCCACACCATGCCGTTCTGGGATGAGGTCGTGGCCGAAACCCTCGCCGAGTACGACGGGGTCGAACTCGAGCCGATCCTGATCGACGCGCTCGCCGCGAAGCTCATCCTCAAGCCGGCCGCGTTCGACGTCATCGTCGCATCGAACCTGTTCGGGGACATCCTCTCTGACCTCGCGGGCGCCATTGCCGGGTCGATCGGGGTCGCTCCGAGCGCGAACCTCAACCCGTCGGCTGAGTTCCCCTCGCTCTTCGAGCCCGTGCACGGCTCGGCTCCCGACATCGCGGGCCAGGGCCTCGCGAACCCCATCGGCCAGGTCTGGACGGGCGCCATGATGCTCGACCACCTCGGCTTCCCCGAGGCCAGCGCCGACCTCACGTCTGCCTTCGAGGCCGTAGTGGCTTCCGGTGTGCGTACTCGTGACCTCGGTGGCACGGCGTCGACATCGGAGGTTGGTGCGGCGATCGTCGCCGAGTTGCGCAAGTAGCGCATCCACCACAACCGAGAGAAGCACGTAATGCGTGAGCAAGAACTGTTCATCGATGGCGCCTGGGTGCCGGGCGCCGACATCGTCGAGGTGAAGGACCGCTGGACCGGCGAGGTCGTCGGACGCGTGCACCGCGCCTCCCCGCAGAATGCGGTCGCGGCGGTCGATGCTGCCGACGCCGCGCTTCGCCGCGGGTTCCCGATTCCCGAGCGCGCCGCCGTGTTGCTCGGCGTGCGCGACTATATCGCCGAGCACGCCGAAGAGTTCGCGCAGTCGATCACGAGCGAGGTCGGTAAGCCGATCACGGCGTCGCGCACCGAGGTGTCGCGCGCGCTCGGCACACTGCAGTTCGCCGCGGAGGAGGCGCGTCGCCTCCCGTCGGAGACCGTGCCGCTCGACGCGACCGAGGCGGGGGCGGGCATGATCGGTTTCACGATCGCGCAGCCGAAGGGCATCGTCGCGGCCATCACGCCGTTCAACTTTCCGCTCAATCTCGTGCTGCACAAGATCGCGCCAGCGATCGCCGCCGGCTGCCCGGTCGTGCTCAAGCCCTCAGACCGCACCCCGCTCACCGCGGGTCTCGTCATGGACGCGTTCATCGCCGCGGGCATCCCCTCCGGCCAGCTCAACCTCGTCACGGGTTCGCCCGACGACGTCGTCACGCCGTGGCAGCAGGACGACCGCGTCGCCGTGCTGACCTTCACCGGGTCGTCGAAGATCGGGTGGATGCTCAAAGCCGCGAGCCCCCGCAAACTGCACGTACTCGAGCTCGGCTCCAACACCGCGATGGTGGTCATGGCGGATGCCGACCTCGAGCGCGCCGCGCGCGACACCGTCGCTGCGGCCCTCACCAACTCGGGCCAGGCGTGCGTCTCACTGCAGCGCGTTTACGTGCACCGCGACATCGCGGAGCAGTACCTCGAGGCCGTGCGGGTGAAGTTCGACGGCGTGAAGTCGGGGGATCCGCGGCTCGACGAGACGCTCGTGGGTCCGCTCGTCGCGGACTCGGAGGTGGGACGTATCGGCGCGTGGCTGGCTGAGGCGGTCGACTCGGGCGCGCGCATCCTCTCGGGTGGCACCAGTGACGGGCCGGTGCTCGCCCCCACGCTTATTGCCGGCGTGCGTGCCGCAGACCGCATCGTGTGCGAGGAGGTCTTCGGGCCCGTCGTTGCCGTCTCGGTCATCGACTCGCTCGATGAGGCGATCGACCTCGTCAACGACTCGATCTACGGCCTCAACACGTCGATCTACACGGCGACGATCGCGGATGCCCTCGCCTACGCTCGTCGCGCTGAGGCCGGTA
>CAYZHZ010000002.1:0-8693 GCA_964477625.1 uncultured Salinibacterium sp. | reverse complement strand
GAATGTGCCCCCGTCGTTCCGTGCCGACCACATGCCGTACGGCGGCGTGAAGGATTCCGGTCAGGGTCGCGAGGGCGTCAAGTACGCGGTCGCGGAGATGACCGAGCAGAAGCTCGTGATCCTCTCGGCGTAGTTGTTTCAGGCTGTCAGCAGCGTCGGCCGGATAATCCAGCCCACGCCGCTGACAACCTGAATTGTGAAAGTGCTCACCGCGGCGGCGCGGCGAGGCGCAGCGCGCGCTCGTAGGCGCGCTCCCGTTCGAGTCGGGCGAGCTCGCGCTCGACCCGGTTCGCACGGCGCTCCCGTGAGGGGAGCGTGTAGGGGCGTCGACCCCATTTGATGAGAGCCACGCCCAGGTGCAGGGCGAGGCGGTCGAGCAGACCGACGCGTCTTACGAGGTGATCGTGGTGCTGCACCTCGAGTTCAGGCGGGTGGGACCCGCGACCGCGCGCGGTCGAGAGCGTTGCGTTCATGAGAGAGATTCCTTAACGGGAGAGCGATGGATGCCCGAGCACGAGCGCGCCCGGACAGGGTGAGCGGATGCTTCGCTAGCGTCGCCACCTCAGAAACAGGCGGCAGAAAACGCGTCCTGTTAGGAGGGGAAACGCCGAGCGAAGCCAGCGGTGGTGATAATCGGGGAATCTCCCTGAGTCATGTAAAACACGTCTGGCCTCCTTTCAATCGGCGTCCGCCTACCGTAGCGACGCCCGGGCGTGTCGCGCAACCCGACGCGCGTGAATCGTTACCTAACGGCTACCGTTTTCAGAAGGAGGTGCGTGGTGAAGCCACTACGGCGAGGGCTCGGAGTGTTGCCTGTATTGGGCGCGCTCGTGCTGATGCTCGGGGCGTGCAGCGCTGCGCCGCCCCCGGTTGTCGGAGACGACGGGCTCATCGTGGTGACTCCGGTGGTCGACTCCGTCGGTGTCGAGGGGGAGTGGCTCTCCGCCTCAGGGTACGTCGAGGGCGTGGCGGAAGACGGGGGTCGGTGCAACTTCACGTTCCGCGGGTCGGGCGGTGGGGCGTCCAGGCTCTCGTCGACGGGTGAGGCGCAGGGCAACCGCACCGTATGCGGCACGGTCGAGGAGCGCATCCGCACGCTCTTTCCCGGTGACTACGAACTGACGCTCAGCTACGAGTCCCCGACAGCACGGGGTGAGAGCGAACCGGCGCCCGTCACGATTCCCGAGGTCTACGGAGACTAGCCCTTGCGCTTGACGCTGTTGTCTTCCGAGGTGATCGGTTCACCCGTCTCGGGCTCGGCGATGAGGTAGAGACCGTTGTTGGCGCCGGCCGAGATGGACAGCTGCTCGAGCCATTCGCGGTTGAGCTTGACGTTGGCCCTGGACTCGTAGCGGAAGTAGAGGGGGATCGCGGCCCCGATCCACAGCGCGCTGCGCCCATCGCCGACCGCGGGGGTGTCATGCCAGTTGAAGAAGAACTCCTCGCCGCGACGCAGCTTCTGCCCGAACACGACCTGGAGGTGAGCGAGGATGCGGTCCTCGAACTCGACCTCGAGAGCGTTCGGTCCGTAGATGAGGGAACCCATGGGAGGCCTCCTAGAGATCTTCGATGTAGTCAATCGGTGGAGCGTCCCGCGTCGCCGTGGGTACGGGAGGAAGCGTACGCGTCGTTCGTTCCGCCATGTGTTTCACCGCGAGCGCGTTGTCTGGTTCGTCGAACTCGGACTCCACCGACTCCGACGTCATCATGGTCGCGGGCCCGAGGAGAAAGACGACGACCTGCGGTTCCCCACGCAGGTTGAGCACGTTGAGCGAGACGGAGTCGGCTGAGTCTTTGCGGCCCAGCGCGACGGCGTATTCGACGACCGCGTCGGCGGCATCATCTCCCACCAACCACCCTGCTTCTGCGTAGGTAAGTTGCTTCACCCTCTCGACACTATGGAGCCCACGCCCGCCCGCCAACCCAGTTGACTTTCTGTCGAGTTGTGACTAGCCCCGTCCGGTGAGGCGCGCGGTGAGGGTTGCGGCAGTCTCGACGGCGGAGATTCCGAGAGCCTCCCAGTCGCCGTCCGCGTCGAGCCGGAACGTCACGCCGATCGCGGCGACCGGGTATCCATTGCGGTCATGGGCGGATGCGGCGACCGAGCCGTACTCGTCGGTGACGTCGCCCCGCTCGAGCGCCCACCCGCGCGCCCGGGTCGCGGCGAGCAGCTCGTCGAGTTCGGCGAGGGTCGCGGGCCCGGTGCTCGCGCGCCGGGTGAGTCGATCACGCGTCGGGTAGAGGGCGCGCACCTGCGCGTGCGGCAGGTCGGCGAGCATCGCGCGACCCGTGGCGGTGAGGTGCGCGGGCAGGCGCACACCCACGTTCGAGACCGTCGTGGGTGCCCGGAACCCCTGTACCCGTGCGGCGTAGATGACGTCAGCTCCGCCGAGCACGGCGAGGTGCGCGACGATCGGGGTGTCCGCCGCCGCGACGAGTCGCTCCATGAGGGGACGCGCGAGGCGGGACAGCCGCTCGCTGCGCAGGGACGCGGTGCCGATCTCGGCGACGAGCGAACTGAGCCCGTAGGTTCCGTCCTCCGGGTAGTGCACGAGGAATCCTTCGTCGCACATGACCGACACGAGCTGGTACACCGAGGAACGGGGTAGCCCGAGGTCGCGCGCGAGGGTGGATGCCCGCACGGGGCCGCTGCGGCTCGCGAGGTAGCGCAGCACCCCGAGGGTGTTGCGGGCTGCGGGGATCTTGGGGGGCATCATCCACCTTTCCGCCGCCGCATTCGAGAGCCCTGTCTGAGATTTCAGACACCATATCGCGTGAAGCCGTTCCCGGTGCGGTTCTCGGGGCGTTCACTGGTGCCATGACAGTCAGCATCGGCATCGGAGCCATCGGAATCGACGAGGTCGTGCGGGTCGCGAGGCACGGCGAGGCGGTCGCGCTGTCGCCCGAGTCGCTCGCCGCGATGGCCGACTCGCGGGCCGTGATCGACGCGCTCGCCTCGGACTCCCGCCCGCACTACGGAGTCTCGACGGGCTTCGGCGCCCTCGCGACCAAACACATCCCGGTCGAGCAGCGCCAGCAGTTGCAGCGCTCCCTTGTGCGCAGCCATGCGGCGAGCTCCGGCGACCCGGTCGAGGTCGAGGTCGTGCGCGCAACCATGCTTCTGCGTCTCTCGACCATGGCGACGGGGCGCACCGGCGTGCGACCCGTGGTGGCCGAGACGTACGCGGCCCTGCTCAACGCGGGCATCACGCCGATCGTGGGGGAGTACGGCAGCCTCGGCTGCTCGGGAGACCTGGCTCCGCTGGCCCACTGCGCGCTCGCCGTGATGGGCGAAGGCGATGTTCGCCTTCGACGGGCGGCAGCCCCGGCGCATGGCGCCGCGCGTGCCACGCGCGATGGCGACCTTTCGGCGTGGGGAGACATCATGCCGGCGTCCCAGGCGCTGAAGATTGCGGGCATCGAGCCCGTCGTCTTGCAGGAGAAGGAGGGCCTCGCGCTCATCAACGGCACGGACGGCATGCTCGGCATGCTGTGCCTGGCCATCACCGACTTGGATGCCCTGCTCACGACCGCCGACCTCGCCGCAGCCCTCAGCGTCGAAGGCCTCGCGGGCACAGACGCCGTGTTCGCCGACGACCTGCAGGCGCTGCGTCCGCACCCGGGGCAGGCTCTCTCGGCGGCGAACATGCGACGCGTGCTCGAGGGCTCCGGCGCGATCGCCGCCCACCGCACGGGAGGATTCACCCGCGTGCAGGACGCGTACTCGTTGCGCTGCGCCCCGCAGGTGCACGGAGCCGCCCGCGACACCGTGGCCCACGCCGCGGTCGTCGCGGATCGGGAGCTCGCGAGCGCGATCGACAACCCCGTCGTCACTGTCGACGGTCGCGTGGAGTCGAACGGCAACTTTCACGGCGCGCCCGTCGGGTACGTGCTCGACTTTCTGGCGATCGCCGCCGCCGACGTCGCGAGCATGAGTGAGCGACGCACCGACCGCTTCCTCGACAAGAGCCGCAACGGCGGACTCAACGCGTTTCTCGCCGACGACCCCGGCGTCGACTCGGGCCACATGATCGCGCAGTACACCGCCGCCGGCATCGTGAGCGAGATGAAACGTCTCGCCGTGCCCGCCTCCGTCGACTCGATCCCGACGAGCGCCATGCAAGAGGATCACGTGTCGATGGGGTGGAGTGCCGCCCGCAAGCTGCGCCGCTCGATCGACGGGCTCACCCGCGTGCTCGCGATCGAGATCATGACCGCCGCGCGCGGCATCGAGATGCGCGGCGAAACCCCGGCCCCGGTGTCGGCCGCGGTCATCGACCGCCTGCGCGCACGCGTGCGCGGGGTCGGCCCCGACCGTTACCTCGCCCCCGACATCGCCGCCGCCGTCGACCTCGTGGCCGACGGCTCACTGCTCGACGCATCCGGAATCTCCGGGTCTCGACTCCGCTCGACCACCGAAGGAGCATCATGATCACCGCACACCGTGGAACCGACCTGCACACCCTCGGCTGGCCGCAGGAGGCGGCGCTGAGGATGCTGCAGAACAACCTCGACCCCGAGGTCGCCGAGCACCCCGAGAACCTCGTCGTCTATGGCGGCACCGGCAAGGCGGCGCGCGACTGGCCGAGCTTCAACGCCATCGTGCGCACGCTGCACACCCTGCGCGGCGACGAGACCCTGCTCGTGCAGTCGGGCAAGCCCGTCGGCGTCATGCAGACCCACGAGTGGGCGCCGCGCGTACTGCTCGCCAACTCGAACCTCGTGGGCGACTGGGCCAACTGGGACGAGTTCCGTCGGCTCGAGCAGCTCGGCCTGACGATGTACGGCCAGATGACGGCGGGGTCGTGGATCTACATCGGCACGCAGGGCATTCTGCAGGGCACCTACGAGACCTTCGCCGCCGTTGCTGCCGCCAAATTCGGGGGCACTCTCGCGGGCACGATCACGCTCACCGCCGGCCTCGGCGGGATGGGCGGAGCCCAGCCGCTGGCCGTAACCATGAATGACGGTGTCGCGATCTGCATCGATGTGGACCCGAGTCGCATCGCCCGCCGCATCGAGCACGGCTACCTCGACGTCGAGGCCGATTCGCTCGAGCACGCACTCGCGCTCGCGTACGGGGCCAGGGATGCCCGCCGCGGCCTGTCGATCGGAGTGCTCGGCAACGCGGCCGCCGTGGTGCCCGCACTGCTTGAGATGGGGGCACAGATCGACATCGTCACGGATCAGACGAGCGCGCATGATCCGCTCGCTTACCTGCCCCTCGGCGTCGAGTTCGACGATTGGGATGAGGCGCGCCAGGACCCCGGTTTCGCCCAGCGCGCGCGGGAGTCGATGGCCGTGCACGTCGAGGCGATGGTGGGGTTCCAGCGCGCCGGCGCCGAGGTGTTCGACTACGGCAACAACATCCGCACCGAGGCGCTCGCCGCCGGCTACGCGGACGCGTTCTCGTTCCTCGGGTTCGTGCCGGCGTACATCCGCCCGCTCTTCGCGGAGGGCAAAGGCCCATTCCGCTGGGCTGCCCTGAGCGGTGAGGCGAGCGATATCGCCAAGACCGACAGGGCCGTGCTCGAGTTGTTCCCCGACAACCAGTCGCTGCAGCGGTGGATCCCGATGGCGCAGAAGCGCGTGCACTTCCAGGGTCTGCCGGCGCGCATCTGCTGGCTCGGCTACGGCGAGCGCGACGTCGCGGGCGTGCGGTTCAACGACATGGTCGCGTCGGGTGAGCTCGCGGCGCCACTCGTGATCGGCCGCGATCACCTCGACTCCGGTTCGGTGGCCTCCCCCTACCGCGAGACGGAGGCGATGAAGGACGGATCGGATGCGATCGCCGACTGGCCGCTGCTCAACGCGCTCGTCAACACGGCCTCGGGTGCCTCCTGGGTCTCGATTCACCACGGCGGCGGTGTGGGCATCGGGCGCTCGATCCACGCCGGTCAGGTGACGGTCGCCGACGGCACGAAGCTCGCGGGCGAGAAGATTCAGCGCGTGCTCACGAACGACCCCGGCATGGGAGTCATCCGTCACGTCGACGCTGGCTACGATGAGGCCACCGCCGTCGCCGACCGGCTCGGCGTACGGGTTCCGATGCGGGAAGGCGGCGAGTGAACCTGCACCACGATCCGCTGTGGCCGAGGGCCGGTGGATGGCCGTCGCCTGAGCCCGGCGTGCGCGCCGCCGTGGCCCTGCTCGGCGTGCCCACCTTTGCGCGGTCGCTCTCGCCGACGAACGCTCACGAGACTCCCGCGGCCGTGCGGGATGCCCTGCGCCGCTACAGTCTGCAGACCGAGTTCACCGTGGTCGACGCGGGCGACACGATGCGTGCCGTCGACATCGAGCAGATCGAGGCCGACCTGCTCATCGCGATCGGTGGTGACAACTCGGCGACCGTACCCGTCGCGCGCGGTCGTCACGCCGCGGGACTCGTGACGGTGGATGCCCACCACGACCTGCGCGACGGATCGTCGAACGGCTCGCCCGTGCGCGAACTCATCGAGGCCGGCCTCTCGGGTCGCCGCGTCGTGCAGGTGGGAATCGAGCCGTTCGCGAACTCGCGTGAGTACGCGGCCCGCGCGGCCGACCTCGGTATCACCGTGGTTACCCGTGATGAGCTGCGCCGTCGGCCGATCGCCGACGTGATGGCGGAGGCGATCGCGCTCGCCGCCCATGGTGCTGGTGCGGTTCATGTCGACCTCGACGTGGATGTGTGCGACCGCGCCGTCGCGCCCGCGTGCCCCGCCTCTGTGCCGGGTGGCATCAGCGCGCTCGAGTTGCGGGATGCGGCGCGCGTCGCGGGCGCCCACCCCGCGGTCACCTCCATGGACCTCGTCGAGGTCGACCCGACCGCCGACACCCCCGACCAGCGCACGGTGCGCCTCGTCGCCCTGTGCGTGCTCGAGGCGCTCGCCGGATACGGTACGCGCCCATGACCGCGACCCTCGTCGACAATCTCGCGCAACTCGTCACCCACGACCCCGAGCGCCCCATCATCACCAACGCTGCGCTCGTCATGCAGAACGGCCTCGTGTCGTGGGTGGGGGAGGCGGCGGATGCCCCCGCCGCAGACGACCGCATCGACGGGGGCGGGCGCGCGGGCATCCCTGGCTTCGTCGACAGCCACAGCCACCTCATGTTCGCGGGAGATCGCGCCGACGAGTTCGAGGCCCGCATGGCCGGACAACCGTATGCCGCGGGCGGAATACGTCGCACCGTGCGTCTCACGCGCGAAGCATCGGACGAGCAGTTGCTTGCCAACGCCACCCGGCTCATCGCCGAGATGCGGGCCCAGGGCACCACCACGGTGGAGATCAAGAGCGGGTATGGGCTCACCATCGATGACGAGGTGCGCGCGTTGCGCTTGGCCCGACAGCTCACCGACGAGACAACATTCCTGGGGGCGCATGTGGTGCCCGAGGGCGTCTCGCATGAGGAGTATGTGGATCTCGTCTGCGGCGAGATGCTCGAGGCCTGCGCCCCGTACGCCAAGTGGATCGACGTGTTCTGCGAGACGGGGGCGTTCACGGTGGACGAGAGCCGCCGCATCCTCACTGCCGGTATTGACGCCGGGCTGGATGCCCGAGTGCACGCGGGTCAGCTGGGGGAGTCCGACGGGGTTCGACTCGCCGTCGAGCTCGGGGCCGCGAGCGTCGACCACTGCACGTACCTGTCGTCGGCCGATGTCGATGCGCTCGCGGGTGGGTCGACGGTCGCGACGCTGCTGCCGGGCGTCGAGTTCTCGACGCGTCATCCCTACCCGGATGCCCGCCGCCTCGTCGACGCGGGGGTCACCGTGGCGCTGGCCTCCGACTGCAACCCGGGGTCGTCGTACACCTCGTCGGTGCCGCTGTGCATCGCGCTCGCGGTGCGCGAGATGGGGCTCACGCCCTACGAGGCGTTGCGCGCTGCGACCCTCGGCGGAGCAGCGGCTCTGTGCCGCGACGACATCGGACGCCTCACGGTGGGTGCGCGCGCCGACATCGTGCTGCTGGATGCCCCCACCTACGTGCACCTGGCATACCGCCCCGGCGTGCCGCTCGTGCACCGCGTGCTGTAGCCCGCGTGCCCTAGGCCGCGTGCTCTAGATTGGCGGCGTGACCCAGTACGCCTTCGAGATGACGTTGCATCCCGGTGCCGACGCCGAGTACATCCGCCTGCACGACCCCGTGCCCGATGCGATTCTCGAGCAACTCGCCGAGGCGGGGATCAGCGACTACTCGATCTTCATCAACGACGGGCACGTGTTCGGCTCGTACCGCTGCACCGACCTGGATCGTGCGCGCGCCGCCCTCGCGCACGACGCGTCCCCCGAGTGGAGTGCGGCCGTCATCGCCCTCATCGCGCACCGCGACACCGACCCGGACTTCCCGATGCTGCGCTTCCCGCGCGTATTCCGCTTCGACGGCAGTACCGCGACCACGTAGCCCCGGCGCGGGCGGCCCCCTGACGCTGGTATAGTTTTCAGGTTGGCTTTCGTGCTGACGGATGCGCCCGTAGCTCAGCGGATAGAGCAATTGACTACGGATCAATAGGCCGGGGGTTCAAATCCCTCCGGGCGCACACCCAAACAGCCCCGTAATCTCAAGGACTACGGGGCTGTTTTCTTGTTCGCACGGCATAAGACCCTACAAAATCCCTACAGCTCGCTACCCAACCGTTCCGGAAGAATTTTGCGTTCGGTTCCGCGAGGGCTGCTCGGGCTCGGACTTCGATGAAACCTAGGCGCAGAAGCAGCG
>CAYZHZ010000001.1:11639-112124 GCA_964477625.1 uncultured Salinibacterium sp. | reverse complement strand
CTCCCCGACGAGGGCGTGGATCTCTCCGGCTCTCAGGTCGAACGACACGTCTTCGTTGGCGACGACGCGCCCGAACCGCTTCGTGATCCCGTCGAGGGCGAGCAGGACGGGCGCGTCATCGGTCATCGAACTAACCTGCCGTGACGACGAGGCTGCCGGAGACGATTTCCTCCTGGATGGCGTCGAGGGCTGCGATCTGGTCGGCCGTGACGAGTGCGGAGTCATAGATCATCTTCCACCCTCCCTCGGCGAATCCGTAGCTCGCGCTCTCGCCCTTGACGAGGTCGCCGTCCGCATAGGTCGTGGCGACCGCGAGGATGACCGCGTCGACACCCATAGTGAGGCTGCCGGGCGACTTGCCGGGGGCGAGGCTCGACTTGTCGGCGACGACGCCGATGGGGGCGATGTCGACACCCGACTTGGCGGCGTCGAAGGCACCGGCACCGGTGAGGCCCGCGTAGGCGAACATCGAGTAGGCACCCTGGCCGGCGAGGGCCGTGGCGATCTCGCTGCCCTTGGCCGGGTCGACGAACGAGCCCGCGTACTGCGAGGCGACGGTCTGGGCGCTGTTCACCTTGGCGACACCCTGCTCGTAGCCGGACTGGCAGTTCTCGATGACGGGGGCGTTGACGCCACCGATGAAGCCGGCGACGGTCTTCGATGCGGCGTCGTTGACGGTCGCCGCGAGCGCGCCCGCCATGAAGCAGCCCTCGGCCGTGCGGAACTCGGCGGAGTAGATGTCGGGGCTGTCGATGACGGCGTCGACGAAGACGAAGGTCGTGTCGGGGTTGTCCCCGGCGACCTTGAGCATCGCGTCGATGGCCTCGAAGCCGAGAACGAACACGAGGTCGTTGGCGTCGGCAGCATCCTGCAGCAGCGGCTCGAAGTTCTGTGCCTGCAGCTGGCCTTCGTAGGTCTGGACGGTCGCACCGAGCTCGGTGGCAAGCGATCCTTCGGCGGCCGCGGCCTGGTCGAAGAAGTCGCCGTCGCCGAAGGCGTTGTCGACGAAGATTCCGACGGTCAGTGCGTCAGCACCGGTGTCGGGGTCCTGGGTGGTGGGGTCGATGCCGCCGCACGCGCTGAGGCCGAAGCCCACAACGGTTGCTGCGGCGATCGCTGTTGCTGTGCGAAGCGCGCGACCCTTGCGGGTTGCTGAACGGAATGAGATCAACGTACTTCCCTTCTCGACGGTGAGTGGTGCGAGTGTAGCGCGAATCATCATATGATCTGAACAAGAGATGATCTGCTAGGTTCCGATAGTGCATCGGATCATCGATTCGGTCAAGTCAGCGGCCCAGATGCGGGTCGCCAAGCAATGTTGCTGAGGGAAGGATGCGCGTGGCCCCCACAATCGTCGTCACCGACCACGCCTTCGCGAACGTCGACCACGAACGTCGGGTCGCCGCCGAGCATGGCGCCGCCTTCACCGAAGGTTCGTGCACGACAGCCGCCGAGACGATCGAAATCGCGCGCGACGCCGACATTGTCTTCGTGAACTTCGCGCCCATCGACCGATCCGTACTCTCGGTACTCGCCCCCGGCGCCACCGTCATCCGGTACGGAGTCGGCTACGACAACGTCGACCTCGAGGCCGCGGCCGAACTGGGCGTGCAGGTGGCCAACGTTCCCGACTACGGCATCCAGACCGTCGCCGATCACGCCGCCGCCGCGCTCCTCGCGCTCGGGCGACGCCTCCCCCTCTACGACCACGCGATCCGTGCGAACGGGTGGGTCGGCCCCTCCGGGCTTGGGCCCGTGCGCAGCTTCCGGGACTCCACCGTCGGATTCGTCGGCTTCGGCAAGATCGCCCAAGCCGTCGCCGAGCGACTCGCGCCCTTCGGCTTCCGCTTTCTCGCTCACGATCCCTATGCGAACGAAGAGAGGCTCGCCGCTCTGGCGGTCGACTCGGTTACCCTCGACGAGCTCGCCGCTGAATCGAACGCCATCAGCCTGCACGCTCCCTCGACGCCCGAGACATATCGGATGATCGACGCCGCGTTCCTCGCCCGCATGCCCGAGGGCGCGGTGCTCGTCAACACCGCCCGCGGATCCCTCGTCGACGAAGCCGCCCTCTACGACGCGCTGAACTCCGGACGCCTCGCGGGAGCTGCCCTCGACGTGACCGACCCGGAGCCGATCCCCGCCGACTCCCCGCTGCGTACACTGCCCTCTGTCATCCTCACCCCCCACGCCGCGTTCTACGACGAGCAGTCGCTCGACAACCTGCAGCGACTCGCGAGCGAAGAAGCCGACCGCGCCCTACGCGGACAAACCCTGCGGTGCCGCGTAGCGTGAGCACACGCATAGCCGGTCACCGGCAGAGATGGAGATCTCGACCATGACACCACGCGCTGACGGACGGCCCGACCGCCGCCCGCTCTCTGAGCAGGTCGCCGAATCGATTACCGACAAGCTCATCGCCGACGGCCTCAAACCGGGCGACCGGCTGCCCACCGAACCCGAGCTCGCGGAAACCTACGAGGTCTCCCGCAGCGTCATCCGCGAGGCCGGACGCATCCTCGTCGAGCGCGGACTCGTCGACATCCGCGCCGGACGCGGCATGATCATGGCCGACTTCGACGGCGCAGGACTCAGCCGCCAGCTCGAACTCATGCTCAGCCTGCAGCAGGGCTCGTTCCAAGACCTCATGGACATGCGACTCGTCATGGAGGTCGGCATGACCGAGTACGCCGCGACCAAGCGCGACGCCGCCGACCTCGCCCGCATCACGAGCGCCGTCGCGAGCTTCGCCTCGAGCGTGCACCACGACGAGGCCCTGCAGGCCGACCTCGACTTCCACTCCGCCGTCGCCGAGGCATCCCACAACCCGTTCTTCGTGCACGTCATCAACCCGGTCAACGAGCACCTCCGCAAGGTGTACAGCGACTCCCTCGGGTACGACGCCGCGCGCGCACAGACGCAAGCCGAGCACGAACTCATCGCCCGCGCCATCGAGCAGGGCGACGCCGCCGCCGCGAGCGCGGCCGCGCGCGCACACCTGCTGCGCATCGTCGAATCGGCCGAGATCCTCACGGCGCAGGGCGAGAACGCGGTACTCCCCTCATGAGCGCACGTTCGGTCATGCCCGACGGGCTCAGCGAGTTCTCGCTCGCCGGGCGGCACGTCGTCGTCACGGGAGCCGGACGGGGGATCGGGCAGTCCATCGCGTACTCGGCGGCCGCCGCCGGGGCCTCCGTCACCCTCATCGCGCGCGACGCCGCACAGCTCGGTGAGACCGCGGGAGTCATCGCCGACGCCGGGGGCACGGCGCACGTCACCGCCGCAGACCTCACCGATCTCGACGGCATCGACGCCCTCATCGACGGCATCGCCGCGACCAACGGGCTCATCGACGGCATCGTGCACGCCGCGGGAACCCAGGTACGCCGGGGCGCCGCCGACATCACCGCAGCCGACCTCCGCACCGTCTTCACCCTCAACCTCGAGGCGCCCATCCTCGCGAGCGCGGCCGTCGCCAGGCAGCAATTGGCGGATGACCGGCGCGGGTCGCACGTGTTCATCGGCTCGCTCAACAGCACGCTCGGGCTGCCAAGGGTGGCACCCTACGCGGCCTCGAAGCACGGGATCGTGGGCGCGATGCGCTCGATGTCGACGGAGTGGTCGCCCCGCGGCATCCGCGCCAATGTCGTTGCGCCCGGCTACTTTCTCACCGCGATGACGGAAGGGTTGCTCGACAACCCCGACGATCACCGCCGCATACTCGGCCGCATCCCCATGGGTCGCCTCGGCGAAACCGCGGAAGTCGGCCCCGTCGTCGTCTTCGCGCTCTCGGACGCCGCGCGCTACGTGACCGGACAAGTACTCAACGTCGATGGAGGGTGGTTGGCATCGTGACCGACCTGGCAGCAACCGAACTGGCAGTAAGGGGAGCGTCACTCATCGCGGGCGACGCTGTCACCGGAAACTCGGGAAGCATGCGTGCGATCGACCCGGCGACCGGTCAGACGATCGAGCCGGCGTTCGGCTACGTCGGCGCCGCAGAGATCGACGCTGCCGTCGCCGCCGCGACCGCAGCGTTCCCCCACTACCGCTCGACAAGCCCCGCCGAGCGCGCGGCCTTCCTCGACCGGATCGCGGACCTCCTCGACGACAATATCGACGTGCTCGTCGAGCGTTCCCGCCTCGAGACCGGGCTCACCGAAGCTCGACTGCGCGGCGAAGTCGGCCGCACCTCCGGCCAGCTGCGCCTGTTCTCGGGCGAACTCGTCGGCGGACTGAGCGCGGGCGCCCGCATCGACTCGGCCCTACCCGACCGCCAACCCGCGCCTCGTCCCGACCTGCGCCAGCGACTCATCCCCCTCGGGCCCGTGGTCGTCTTCGGCGCGAGCAACTTTCCGTTCGCGTTCTCCACCGCCGGGGGCGACACCGCGTCCGCGCTCGCCGCCGGGTGTCCCGTGATCGTCAAAGCCCACAACTCGCACCCCGGCACCGCCGAACTCGTCGGACAACTCGTGGCCCGCGCGGTGCACGAGACACGGATGCCCGCCGGCACGTTCTCGCTCGTGTTCGGTCGCGGCTCCGAAGTGGGGCAGCAGCTCGCCGGGCATCCGGGTATCACCGCCATCGCGTTCACGGGATCGCGCGCCGGAGGCACTGCCCTCATGGCCACCGCCGCCGCTCGCCCCGTGCCCATCCCCGTGTACGCGGAGATGTCGTCGATCAACCCCGTCGTGTTCGGCTCGGGCGCGCTCGAGGGCGACACCGAGCAGCTCGCTCGCGACCTGGTCGGCTCCCTCACCCTCGGCTCCGGGCAGTTCTGCACCAACCCGGGACTCGTCTTCGTACCCGCGGGTCACCCCGAGTTCGTCGCCCAGGTCGCGGCGGCGCTGAGAGAACAGTCCGGGCAGACCATGCTCTCGCCGTCAATTCGCTCGGCCTATGACGAGGGAGTCGACCACCTCGTCTCGCTCGGCGCTCATGACCTGGCGCGCGGCACCAACGGCGACGGCGCCAATGCCCCAGCGCCCGCCCTCCTCGGCACGAGCGCCCCGACGTTCACCGCAGACAAGGCGTTCCAGCACGAGGTGTTCGGCGCCGCCGGACTCGTCGTCGAGTACGCCGATCTCGAGCAACTCGAATCCGCCCTCGCCGCGCTCGACGGACAACTCACCGCCACCCTGCGCCTCGGCGAGGGTGACACGGAGTTCGCCCGCCGGCTGATCCCCACCCTCGAACTGCTTGCGGGGCGCATCCTCGTCAATGGCTGGCCCACGGGCGTCGAGGTCGGCCACGCGGTCGTGCACGGCGGACCGTTCCCGGCGACCTCCGACTCGCGCACCACCTCGGTCGGCTCGCTTGCGATCGCCCGCTTCCTGAGGCCCGTTGCGTACCAGAACCTGCCCGACGAGCTGCTGCCGCCCGAGCTGCAGAACGCGAACCCGTGGTCGGTACCACGTCGCGTCGACGGGCGGATGGTGCTGCCCGAGTAGACGCTCACTCGTTCGCGCCGAATCGCCCTCACAGCACGCGGAGAGCGGCGGTGTGACGCGAACGAACGCGATGCGCTACGTGAGCAGGGCCCGCGCTGCCGCGATCGCCTCGGTCGGGTCGAAGTTGTCGGGGTCACGGATGATCTGCACCGCCGCGCCCTGCAGGAACGAGATGACGATCGTCGACATGGCCCTCGGCGTGAGACCGCGCTGCAGCTCAACCCCCTCGAGTGCCGATTCGAACGAGTGCCGGTAGTTGGAGAGCGCCTCGCGGATACGCGCGCGGAACCGGTCGTCGGGGCGCACGAAGTAGAACATGAAGATGAGCTCCACGACGGGAGCCTGCCTGCGCAGACCCTCCATCTCGGCCGACACCATGTCGCCCAGCTGCCGCGGGCCGGCGTGAGGGGTCTCGATATCGCGATCGGCGTCGAGCGTGCGCGCCAGCACCCAATCCAGAAGGGCGAGCATCACGTCGTCCTGACCGCCGATCGTGCGCTGCACGACCTCCACGGATGTACCCGCCTTCTCGGCGACCGCATCGAGCGTGATGCCGTCGAGACCCTCCACGAGAGCGATGTCGAGAGCGGCCTTCACGATCGCGCCGCGACGATCGGGCTCCTCGTCTTTCGCGCCCACGACGATCTGCGGATAGCGTTCGATGCGCCAGCCGGTCTCCCGGCGAACACGCACCCGTCCTCCAGTGCTCACGCTGAAGTGTAACCGCCGTCGACGATGAGGTCGGTGCCGGTCGCGTACGACGAGGCATCACTCGCCAAGAACAGCGCCGCGCCGGCGATCTCCTCCGGCTGCCCGAAACGCTTCATCGGGGTGAGGTGAAGCCACTCGCTCACGCGCTCGGGAATGCCTCGGCTGCGCTCCGTGAGAGCCGTCTCGACATACCCGGGCGAGATCGAGTTGACCCGCACGCCGCGATCGGCCCACTCGACCGCGAGCGACTTGGTGAGCATCACCACGGCGGCCTTCGACACGTTGTAGGTCGACTGCGGCTGCGGGCGGTTGACCACCGAGCCCGACATCGACGCGATATTGACGATCGCGCCCCCGCCCGCCTCGAGCATCGCGCGGCCCTCCGCGCGGCACGCCCGGAACACCCCGTTCAGATTGATGTTCATGACCGTGTCCCACTCCTCGTCGGTGAGCTCCTCGGCCTTCGAACCCAGGTGACGGATGCCCGCGCAGTTGACGGCAGCATCGAGCCGGCCGCTCGTGGCGATGACACTCGCGACCGCGGCATCCACCGATTCTGTCGACCCGACATCGGTGCGCACGAAGTGGCCGCCGATGCTCGCCGCTGCCGCCGAACCCACCTCCTCGTTGAGGTCACCGATGTGCACGGTCGCACCCGCCTCGGCGAGCGCCGACGCGATCGCGAACCCGATACCTTGACCACCGCCGGTGACGAAGGCGGCCTTGCCGTCGAGACGGAAGCGGTCGAGCGCGGGGGTGTGGGTCATGGGGTGTCCTTCCGTTGGGTGTCTTGTGCGTCTATTCCCGCGCGCGCATACGCGGCGGTGAGCAGCTCGGTCGCCTCGGCGGCGATGCGGGTATCGGGACCGAACTGGTCGCGCCAGACCGCGAGCCCCGCAGCATGGAAGTCGGCGATCGCGTTCGCGCTGAACGCCTCGAGACCGTAGCGCCCGCGGTAGCCGGCGGCGAGCACTCCATCGAGGAAGGCGTCGAGATCGACGTGCCCGCGGGTCAGCTCGCCTCGGTGGTTCTGCTCGATCTCGAGGTAGGCGAGGCGGGGCAGCGCGAGTTCGACGGCGGCGACCATGTCGTCCTCCTCGATGTTCATGTGAAAAACGTCGAGGTGGATGCCGAGCGCCTGCGATCCGCTCGCATCCGTGAATTCCATCGCACGCCGTGCCGTGTTGAACAGGTTCGTCTCGTAGCGGTTGACCACCTCGACGACCAGTCGGACGCCGACCGCAGCCGCCTCATCCGCCAGTTGCCCCATGACTTTCGCGGTGCGATCGAACGCCTGCGCGCTGACCGGTGCGGAGGCCTTGCCGAGCACGCCGAAGTTCACACCCGTGAGCGCATCGCTGCCGAGCTCCACGCTCAACTCGATCGCCCGGCGAAGGCGTGCGATACCGGCGTCGCGCACGGCGGGGTCGTCGCTCGAGACATCTTCGGTGGGGGTCTGGTTTGTGTTGGTGAGGGGCTCGAGCCCCGCCCCGCCGACCGTGTCGGCGATGCCGGTGGTGTCGAAGGTCCAGGGGTCGCGCAGCACGACGACCACGCGACGGTAGCCGAGGGGTGCGAGGGGTGCCAGCACGGCGGGCATACGGGTGAGGTCCCAGCCGGTCATCCACACCCCGGGGTTGACTGCGAGGTCGAACGGCGTCGTCGTGGAGTGCATGGCGTTGCCGACGCTACGGGCCACCCTTACAACTTGTCAACTCGTGGTGGCGCCGCCGCCCATGGTCCGACCCCTACCCCGCCCCTCCCCTCCCTTCCCCGCCCCGCCCCCCCCTTCCGAAATGACGGAGATACGGCAACGGCGCGGCGCAGCATGCGGAGGAATGACCCGCATACGTGGAATCTCCGTCATTTCGGAAGGGAGCGGCGGGCGGAAGGGAGCGGCGGGCGGAAGGGAGCGGGGGGCGGAAGGGAGCGGGGCGGGCGGGGATCAGGCGCCGTGCGGGCGCCAGATCGCCCAGAGGGCCTCCGCGATGGGGAAGCGTTGGCCGTTGTGTGCGTTGCAGGTCACGGCGATGGTCGTGCGGCGGTCTTCGGAGACCGTGAATTCGCTCACGTATCCGCCCCAGAGCCCGGTGTGGTTGAGGTCGCCGTCCACCTCGATGTCCATGCCCGCGGCGTAGTACTCGCCCTCCGCTTCGTAGACGGCGCCCGCCGCGAAGTCGTCCTGGATGATGTCGCCGGCACGGTACTGGTCGCCCCACCGCACGAGCTCCGACGGGGTCGTGATGATTCCGATCGCACCCTGGGCGGTCCAGCCGCCGATATAGAGCTGCGAGTCGTCGGTGTAGGGCAGGGCGACGTCCGGACCGGTGAGACCAGGCGACAGCACCATCGCGAGCCCCAACGGCTCGAAGATGCGGGCCTGCAAGAACTCGCTGAGCGGCGCCCCCGTCACCCGCTGCACGACCTCGGCGAGCAGCACGTAGTTCGAGTTGGAGTAGAGGAAGCCCTCGCCGTCGTCATCCAGCTCGTCTTCGCGTGCGATCGCCGCGATGATCGTGGCCTGGTCGGCGGGTGTGGCGAACTTGATGTCCTCCTCGTCGAGCTCGACCCAGTAGTCGGGGATTCGGCTCGTGTGGTGGATGAGCTGGTCGAGTGTCACCGTGTCGGCCCAGTCGGGTAAGCCATCCACGTAGCGCCCGATGGGGTCGGCGACCGAGAGCGCGCCGTCGCGCTGCAGCATGAGGATCGCCGTGGCGGTGAACTGCTTCGAGAGGGAGGCGATCTCGAAGCGCGTCTGCGGCGTGTTGGGGATGCCCGCGGCAATGTCCGCGAGACCACCAGCGCCCGCCCACAGCACGGTGCCGTCACGACCGACGGCGGCCGAGCATCCGGCCCCACCCTCGGGTACGAACTCGGCGATCACCGCGTCGCTCTGACGCGCCAACTCGTCGAGCACACGGGCCTGGGCGGCGATCTCATCGTGCTCGCGTCCGACGGCGAGCGGGCCGACCGCGCACCCGCTGAGCGCAGCACACGACGCAACGACAAGCGCAATGGATGCCCGCCGCGCCGAACCCGTGACCCGCACGCTACCCCTACTCCGGCTGATAACCGATGAGCCACGGCACACCGAAGCGGTCGATGACCTGCCCGTCGTGGTCACCCCACGGCCGCTTCTGAAGAGGGTCGATCACCGTGCCTCCTTCGCTCAGCTGGGCGAACCAGCGCTCCATGGTCGCGGGTTGCGCGGTGCCGAGGAGCGCGAAGAGCAGTCCCGTCGAGCTGAATGCGGGCTCCCCCTCTGCTGTGTCAGCGCAGAACACCTCGACGGGGCCCTGAAGCATCGAGTGGGCGATCCAGTTCGCGGGTCCGTCGGTGCGCTCGAACTCGGCGAACTCGTGCAGTACGACAGAGCCACCGAACACACTCTCGTAGAACGTGATCGCCTCACGCGCGTTGCCCGCGAAGTGGAGGTATGGAGTAAGGGACGTCATCACTCCATACTTGCAGCCCTCCCCTAGCCTGGGGGAATGATTCCCGCGGATGCCCACCCCGAGTCGATCGTCGCCCAGGCCCTCGGCTGGGTGGATGAGGCGACTCGAGCCATCACCCCGCCCATCCACGTCTCCAGCACCTACCTGCGCGACGCCGACAACGGCTACAGCACGGGGCGCGTGTATCAGCGCGACCACAACCCCGCGTTCGACCAGGCGGAAGCCGTCATCACGGCGCTCGAGGGCGGTCATGCGACCATGCTCTTCGGTAGCGGAATGGCCGCCGCGACCTCGGTCTTCCTCGCGCTGGGGCCCGGCGACCACGTGCTCGCGCCGAAGGTCATGTACTGGAGCCTGCGCAACTGGCTGCTCAACTACGCGACGTCGTGGGGGCTCGACGTCGAGCTCGTCGACATGACCGATGCGGGGGCTGTGGCGGCGGCCATCCAGCCCGGACGCACGTCGCTCGTGTGGATCGAGACGCCCGCCAATCCGATGTGGACGACGACGGATATTGCCGCCATCGCCGACCTCGCCCACGCCGTCGGCGCCACCCTCGCCGTCGACTCGACGGGCGCGACACCCGTGCTCTCTCGCCCCCTCGAGTTCGGTGCCGACATCGTCATGCACTCCGCGACGAAGTACCTCAACGGGCACTCGGATCTCACCGCGGGCAGCCTCACGACGCGAGCGGACACCCCGCTGTGGCAGCGGCTGCACACCGTGCGCGCTCAGGGTGGCGCGACCCTCGGCTCGTTCGAGTCGTGGCTGCTGCTGCGCGGCATGCGCACCCTGTACCTGCGGGTGAACGCGGCGAGCGCCGCGGCACAACGCATCGCCGAGCACTTCGATTCGCACGACCTCGTCGCCGAGGTGCTCTACCCGGGCCTGCGGTCGTACGTCGGTCACGAGCTCGCCGCTCGGCAGATGACGGGCGGGTTCGGCGGCATGCTGTCGATCCGCGTCGCGGGCGGCGAGTCGGCCGCCATCGCGGTCGCGGCCCACACAACGATGTGGAAACGCGCGACCTCACTCGGCGGAGTCGAGAGCCTCATCGAGCATCGCGGCAGCATCGAGGGACCGGGTACGCCCGTTCCGCTCGATCTTCTGCGACTCTCGGTGGGCATCGAGAACGTCGACGATCTCATCGCGGACCTCGAGCAGGCGCTCGCGGCGGCGCACTGACACGCCTCCCGCCACCCCTGCCGTTCCGCCACCCGCGCGTCGGCGCGCGCCTCTCGCGTGCCAAATGCAGGAGATTCATCGAAACGTAGGGCTCTCGGCCCGACACAGTGTGACTCGACCCCCGAATCTCCTGCATTTGGCAGGTGGCGCCCGAGAGCCGGTCCCTCGGGTGGGGTGGGTTCTAGGCCGTCGGGCGGCGCGGCTCCATGCCCGCTGCACGGTAGATGTCGTCGATCGTGCGCATGGTCTCGACGGCGGCAGCGGGGTTCGTGATGGTGGGGCCGCCCGCGGTCACGGCATCCCGGAACGCCTCGAGCTGAAAGCTGTAGCTCGTGCGCCGGTCGGCGATCTCGCGCACGCGCACGCCGGGTCCGTCGACGCGGATTCGGCCGAGGATGTGCGGGGTGAACGGCATGCGCACGCGCAGCGTCGCACGGCTTCCGCGCACGACTGCCCCGATCGACAGGGGCGTTCGGGACCACATGGCGGCACGCACGCGCGCGGGGGTTCCGGCGTAGTCGAGCCGGGCATCCATCGACGCGTCGATACCGTCCCGATCGCTCGCCGCCGCGTCGACGACGGCGGGGGCGACGCCGAGCACATCGCGCAGCCACCGCACGGGGTAGCAGCCGAGGTCCATGAGGGAGCCGCCCGCGAGCGCGAGGTTCCAGCGGATGTCGCCGCTCGGCGGCATGGGCACGATGAACGTCGCGCGAGCGTCGAGCAGGTCGCCGAGCACGCCCGACCGCACGATCTCGGCGGCACGCTTCGTTTCCGGATGATGCGATGCGTGGTGCGCCTCCATGACGACGAGTCCCGACGCCGCCGCGGCATCCGCCACCACCGTCGCCTCGTCGGCATTCGCGGAGAAGGGCTTCTCGCACAGCACGTGCTTGCCGGCCTCGAGTGCGGCCACGGTCCACCGGCCGTGCAGCCCGTTCGGCAATGGGATATACACGGCGTCGATGGCGTCATCGGCGAGCAGGGCCTCGTACGAGGAGTGCACGCGCGGAATGCCGTGCTTCGTTGCGGCGGCCTCGGCTCGGGTGCCGTCGCGCGCGGCGATCGCGGTGACGGTGACGCCGGTTAACTCGGAAGCGGGGTGTATCAGCGCGTCCCGCGTGATGCGGGCCGCACCTACCACCCCGATTCTCAGCACGGCGGACTACTGGTTGTCAGCAGCCTCGGTCTCGCGCAGCTCGCGGATGTTCGCCTCGATGTCAGCGAGGTTCGCGGGCTCCTCGAAGCCGCACTCGCGCAGCTCCTGCGCGACCTGCAGGGTGAGGCCGGCCTTGCCCGCGGTGTGCGCGTCAGAGACGGTGCCCGCGTAGATCTGGTTGTCGGCCGACTCCTGGTTCACTGCGGATGCGTCAGCGCACAGGTGGTAGACGGTTCCGCTGAGGGTCCAGGTGACGGCATCCGCACCCGTGAGCTCCTCGACGATTGCCGTGTAGTCGTCGATCTGCCCCTCATTCGCGACCTGCTGAGCCGTCTCATCCTCGACCGAGTTCGGGCTGAAGTCGGCGCTCAAGAACCCAGCAGCCAGCAGCAGCACGATGGCGATGGCGCCCGCGATGCCCTTCTGCTTGCCGTCCATGTTCTTGTTGGTGAAGATCAGGATGATGAGCGGCAGGAACGCGATGATCGAGATGATCACGCCGAGCTGGTTCTGCACGAAGAAGCGAACGGGTTCGCTCTTCTTCGCCGGGTCGAGGTCGTTGGCCTTCTTCCAGAACTGCGAACCCGTGATCGCGAACGCCGCGATGAGCACGAGCGCTCCGATGAGAGCCCAGATGTACCAGCTCTGCGTCGTGTCCTGACGCAGCAGCCAGAAGATCGCCACGGCTTCGATCGCGATCGCGATGACCCAGCCGATGATGGCGATGATGCGGAAGGTCGTCGCCTTCTTCTTCGCCTCCGGCGTGGGCTTCCACACCGCGTCGGTGTTGTTCTTGACGGCGTCCTCGGCGAGCTTCTTCGCCTTCTCCGTCGGCTCCTTCTTCTCGGCCTGAACGACCTTCTTGCCGCTCGAGCTGGTGCCGGTCTTCTTTAGCTCGGCCATGGCACGCCTCCCCTGTGTGATTGCCTCGTGGTCAGTGGTGGCCGCCTGACAGGTCGCCGGATGGCCGCCTAGAGCCTAGCGGGTTGACGCACGACGCAATCCCACTCGGCGAGGGCTAGATGACGGCGATCGCGCGTATCGGACTACCCGTGGCACCCTCAAGTGGGAGCGGAAGCCCGACGAAGTGAAAGCGAGACCGCGGCAGCGCACCGAGGTTGTGGAGACTCTCGATAATGACGATGAAATCGTGCTCATCGAGCCCAGCGGCGTGCGGCTTGAGGAAGTTCATGTGCACCGGCAAGTCTGCGGCCCCCGCAGGATCGACACTGCACGAGTCGATTCCCACCGTTCGTGCTCCTCGCTTCCGCAACCATTCACCACCGTCTCGCGAGAGCCCCATGTGCTCCGTGTACCACTCACGTGGCGTGGTGAGCATTGCTTCCATTCCGGTGTGGATGAGGACGATGTCGCCACTGGTGACTTGCGAGTCGTTGGCCTGATCCGCCTTCTCCAACTGATCAGCGGTGACCGCCACTCGCGCACCGAAGGCGAACGAGACGTCGAGGCACACGGCAGTTCCATACCCCGCCTCGATCGCCAACCGATCGATAGTCACGTCGGACTTGTCGTTCGCGTGGAACGGCGCATCCATGTGAGTGCCCGTGTGGGTCGAGAGCGCGACGACGTCGTTGTGTGTCGTAACGAGGTCGGTTTCGTCATACACGTTCGGGACGCCTCGCTTGGCAAGCTCGGCGTGAGATTGTGTTCCCGACAAGAAGAGAGGAAATCGCCCGTGCGCGAGATTGCGAGGCATCTCCTCCCGAATGGGTTGCGTGAGGTCGATAATCGCGCTCAATGAAAACCCGACCCCAGGCGGCCCAGGAACTGCTTCGTGCGCTCCTCTGTCGGTTTGTCGAAGATTTGAGACGGTGGTCCCTGCTCCACGATCTTTCCGTTGTCGAAGAACACCACGCGATCTGAGACATCCTTGGCGAACGACATCAAGTGAGTCACCACCATCATTGCCATTTCGCCGGTCGCGGAGAGGTCCTTGAGTACCGCAAGGACTTCGCCAACGAGTTCTGGGTCGAGCGCTGAAGTCACCTCATCGAACAGCATGATCTTTGGCCGCATAACGAGTGCTCGGGCTATGGCGACGCGTTGTTGTTGACCGCCCGAGAGTTTGGCCGGATACACATCGAGCTTTGCGCCGAGTCCAACGCGTTCGAGCATCGCGGTCGCGCGCTCCGTTGCCTCCGACTTCGACATCTTGAGTACTGCCATCGGAGCGTCGATGCAGTTGCCTAGAGCGGTCATGTGCGGGAAGAGGTTGAAGTGCTGGAACACCATCCCAACATTTCCTCGCACAGCATGCAGGTGTTTCTCGGATGCCGGCACGAGCTTGCCCTTCGACTCCTCATGCCATAGGTGTCGACCATCGACCTCGATTGTGCCGGACGTCGGTTGCTCGAGGGTCATGAGCAGTCGGAGCAACGTGGTCTTGCCGGAACCACTCGGTCCGATCAGGGTCACCGTCTCGCCCGCCGAGATATCGAGGTCGATGTCCTTAAGGATGTGCAGATCGCCAAAGGACTTGTTGATTCCCCGGTAGCGAACGAGCGGTGCGGAGGTGTTGATCTTGGCGGAGTCCACTAGACCACCATGCCTTTCGATGCTTTGCGGGCGGAAGCGCTGCCGGGCCGGCCCTTGTCAACTTTCTTCTCGATCGCTCGAACTCCAAGTGCTCCGAGAATGCTCATGAGAATGAACAGCACGCCGACGATCGTGAGCGGCTCGAGATATCGGTAGTACTCAATTCCGATGAGCTTCGCGCGACCGAGCATCTCGATGATCGTGATTGCGGCGAGCAACGGAGTCTCTTTGAGCATGGAGATGAAGTAGTTGCCGAGCACGGGCAGCATTGGGGGAACGCTCTGCGGCAAGATGACCCGGAACCATGTGTGGGCGGGCGACAGGTTGAGTGCGCGGCTCGCTTCCCATTGACCGCGTGGGATCGCCTCGATTCCTGCTCGGTACACCTCCGACAGATACGTCGCGTAGTGCACCCCCAGCCCAATCGTGCCGACGACGAACGCCGGCAGGGTTATGCCCGCGATGGGCAGTACATAGAAGAGGAAGTAGAGCTGCACGAGGAGCGGCGTGGTGCGGATGAACTCCATGAACCATCCCAAGAACTTTCGACCCCATCCTTCTTTGCGATTGAGGGTGGGGCGGACGAAACGCACCATTGCGATGAGAAGCCCGAGAACTGCCGCGACGGCGAATCCCGCGAGAGTCGCCTGAATCGTGACAACGGCCGCCTGCAGAAGAGCCGGAGTGATTGCGATGGCGAACGACCAGTCCCACACCATGTCAGACACGTCCCTTCGACAGTCGCTTTTCAGCAAGGGTGATTGCTCCGCGGAGCGGAAGCGCGATGAGGTAGTAGACGACGATAAGAATGAGGAAGATCTCGACCGACTGTTGGGTCGTCATCCGGAGTGAATTTGCCTTGAACGTGAGATCGGCCAGGGTGATGAGTGACACGTTCGCAGACGCCTTCAGGATTTGGATCTGCATGTTGCCGAACGACGGGAGCATCACACGGAATGCCTGCGGCAGGATGATCCGCCACATCCGATGAAAGGGTGTCATGTTGAGCGCGATCGAGGCTTCAGTCTGTCCTGAAGGGATTGATTGGATCGCGCTGCGCACGATGGTCGCTCCGTATGCCCCTTGGTTGAGGCCGAGCGCGAGCACCCCAGCGGCCATAGCGGAGAGGCTCACCCCGAATAGGGGAAGGGCGAAGTAGAACCAGAACATCAGGACGAGTACCGAGACGCCACGAAAGACGTTGGTCAGGGCGATTACGGGTCCGCGGATAAACCAATGCGGGGAGAGGTACCCGAATCCGGCGGCGAAGGAAATAACGTAGGTGAGGAGAATCGAGAGAAGCGTGACCTGCACGGTAACGCCAAGCCCACCCAAGATGAACCACGTGAACTCGGGAATGTCAGACACGACCTCTTCCTTTACCTCGCATCGTCGATAGGAAAGTGCCCCCGCCGCCGCGGGACGCGGCAGCGGGGGCAAGCTCAAACTAGCGGTCGAGCACTTCCTGCGCCGTAATGTCTCCCGGGTAAGCCTCGGGACCGAAGCCGTTAGCGAGAAGGATCTCGAGCAACTCGCCGGACTCCTTGATCTGCGCCAATCCCTCATTGAATGCGTCAATGAAGTCTTGGTTCACGCCCTTCTTGACGTAGGACGCTCCGTACCCGTTGACGGGCTTGCCATCGATGACCGGAATCTCGAAGTCGGCAACCTGCTCGACATCGGAACTCGCACCGTCGGTCTTCAGCAGTCCTACCAGGGTTACTGCCTGCATAGTGGTCGCGCTCACGCGGTCAGCAGCCAGCGCCGCGAGGCCAGCTGTGAAGTCTGGCACGACTGCAATCTGAGCCTCGGGGAAGTTCAGCGCCTGCAGGTAGGCGAGCTCGGACGACCCACCCACGGCCGCGATGACGGCGCCGCTTTCGAGAACGTCCTCATAGCTGTGCAAGTCCTCGGGATTACCCTTCTTGACCGCGAGCGCCGGGCCCGCCGTGTATTCGGGGTTAGTGAAATCGACCTGTTCCGCGCGCGTGGCGTTGATGTACTGCCCCGCCATTACAGCGTCGTACCGACCAGCTACGAGGCCGGGCAGGAGTGCATCGAACTCGGTGAGCACGCCTTCGATGTTGGTGATGCCGTACTGTGCGAGCACCGCGCGCCCGACCTCCACGGCCTCTCCTGCAAGTTCGCCGTTCTCGTCGGTGTACGCGTAGGGCTTGGCGTTTGCGAATCCGATCGTGATCGTTCCGGTGCGTTGCGCCCGCTCGAACATCGTCTCATTCGGGTCGGCTCCATCCCCACCGGGCACGCAACCGAACAGCGCGGCAGCGACGGCGAGCGCAATCGCGAATGCGCCGCCTCGTCTCAGGGTCTTCTTCATTGAATCCTCCAGTGATTGTGATCGTGAACTGGTGCACGGCCAACGGGAGCTGTAGCCCTGGGTTCATCCGGACAATTCGCGTGCCGGAGAGCGCCTAGCGTGACAACTTCGGGTGGCGTCGTGGTTGACGCTAATCTGCCCATGTTTCGCTGTCAATACGCATATTCAATTTCAATTCATAATTTCGACATTTTGTATCTCGCCCTGTTTTGAGTCGGCGGACAGGGTTGTATGCGCGTGGCACGCGTCTAGACTGACGCCTGTGCCACGCCCCAGTACGCGAAACGAGGATGTCTTTCAACGCATCCGCGCGGACATCATGTCCGGCGAGTTGCCGCCCGGCTCTCGTCTACGGTTCGCAGAGATGTGCGCTCGCTACGACACGAGCGTCGGCGTCGTGCGTGAGGCGCTGTCTCGAATTGTCGAGCAAGGGCTTGCTCGGAGCGAACCCCAACTCGGGTTCAGTGTCGCGCCCGTATCCTCGGCCGACCTCATCGAGCTTTCTGAAGCCCGGTGCGACATCGAGGCACTTGTCTTCAAGTACGCAGTGCGAAATGCCGACTTGGGTTGGGAGTCTTCCATCCTTGCTGCGCATCACACGCTCGAGCGCACCCCCATGCGGATCGATGGTCGCTTCAACGATGACTGGGCGGTCGCACACAAGAACTTCCATCAGACGCTTCTCTCCGGATGCCCGAACAAGCGCTTGCTGAACATCGCCTTGAGCTTGAGGGATGCCGCCGAGTTCTACCGTCGCGCAGCCGAGCGACCTGCGGGGCACGGCGTGGATCGGGACGTCGCCGCAGAGCATGCCGAGCTCCTTCGGGCGGGGCTAACCCGCGACGAGGATCTCGCGGTTGATGCGATTGTTCGCCACATTCGAGGCGCTACCGACCACATCCTCGCCGCTGCGCACGATCTCGACCGGTAACTCCACGACTTCTGGTCGATGAGAACTCGGATTGTGTTATTTCGAAATTATTGCCCTATGTTGTATTTCATCCGCTAAGTGGAAATTAGATTGCAAAGGGGCAACATAGATGAAGCTCGCCACCATTCGCGCGGCGTCGGGTGCCACAACGGTTGCCGCAGTTGTCGATGATCGTGTGATCCCACTCACCAAGGACCTCACCGCGCTCGGCTTCGCTGCCGAATCACTTCTCGACGTGCTCCGTGAGGATGCCCTGCCCGCTGTCATTGAGCTTGAGCCGTTGCTCCGCGACCGCGCGACGAACGCCGACAGCACTTCCGTTGACTCCACAGAATTCCTGGCACCAGTCCCGGCGCCCGCATCCATCCTCGCCGTCGCGGCAAACTTCAGAGCTCACGTCCGGGAGACGGGTACGATCCAGGAAGCCGAGCGGAACGAGTCCACTCCGTGGTTGTTCTCGAAGCCACGCAACTCCCTCAACCCGCACCGCGCACCCGTCGTGCTCCCAACCCTCTACGCGAGGAACGTCGATTGGGAAGGTGAGCTCGGCGCGATCATCGGGCGGAGGGCAACGCGAGTATCCGTCGGCGAGGCACTCGACTACGTAGCTGGCTACACGATCGTGAACGACATCTCAGCTAGAAAGATGGACATGCCCACCCGCACCAAACTGCGCGATCGGGACACATTCCATGACTGGCTTCACGGGAAGTGGTTCGACACGTTCTGCTGCATCGGTCCGTGGATGGTGACCGCGGACGAGATTCCAGATCCGTCTGCTCTTCAACTGAGCCTCTCCGTCAACGGAACGCTGTACCAGAATGCCCCCACGAGTGACATGATCTTCTCGACGCAGGAGCTCATCAGCTTCGCGAGTCATACGACGACTCTCGAGCCGGGCGATGTGATCGCACTCGGTACTCCCAGCGGAGTGGGCAAGGCGTCGGGTCGCTTCCTGAAGGAGGGCGACACCATGACTGTGACTATCGACGCGATCGGCTCTCTCGTCAACGACGTGGTCGCGGAGCGCTAGTCCGTGTCGACTGATCTCTTCTCCGTCGTGGGCAGACGCTGCCTCGTAACCGGAGCCGGGTCTGGAATCGGTGAGGCGATCGCACGACTTCTCGCCGAGCGCGGAGCGGTCGTCGTCGTGAACGACATAGATGACGCATCTGCGCAGCGAGTGTGCAGTGAGATCGGCTCCGAGTACGTTCCCGACGCTATCGGTGACGTGACCCATCCGGAGATCGCTACTCGCGTCGTAGACAGCGTCATCTCGATGCACGGAGGGATCGATGTGCTCGTCAACAACGCGGCCGCCCCCATCGGACTCACACGATTTCTCGAACTGGACCCCGCCGAGTGGGTCGTTCACCTCAGCGCCTTCCACGCTGCCCTCGCGTGCATACGGGCCGCCGCTCCATCGATGATCGCCGCCAAATGGGGACGTATTGTGAACATCACGTCCATATCCGGTGTGCATGGTGTAGACCAGATGGTGCTCTACGGAGCAGGCAAGGGAGCACTCCACGCTTTCAGCGCGGGTCTCGGCAAGGAGCTCGCAGATTCCGGCGTAACAGTCAATTGCGTCGCTCCCGGCCTTGTTGACACCCCCCGACAACGGTCACGACCCGCCGAGGAACTGGCTGCACGGCGCGCACGCGTGCCCATGGGGCGATTCGCAGATCCGCGTGAAATCGCAGCCGCGGTCGTCTACCTCGCTTCAGCAGAGGCAGCCTATGTGACTGGCGAAGTGTTGCTGGTCGATGGTGGCCGCCCATGACGCTTCTGCAGGAATCGCTCGACCTGCTCGACGAGATCTCCGGTCGCCCAATCGCCGGCTCCGAACGCGACGCCGCCCTACGCTGCCTCGTCGACACAGTCGGGTGCGCCCTGGGTGGAGCGACCCAGAACGTAACACTCGCCGTTAAGAGATCCCTCGCTCCTGACTCGTCTGGGGTTGCCGTCCTCGGATTCGACGAACGATATCGTCCTGCGGACGCGATGGTGTTGCACGCGGCTGCGATCCGATGCCTCGACTTCAACGACTACTTCACTGCTCGCAACAATTACCACCCCAGCGAGCACGTCATACCCGCGGTGCTCGCCATCGCGGAAATGCAACGTTGGACGGGCAGACACCTGTTGGATGCCATCGCGCAGGGTTATCGGATCAGCCTTGGGTTCGGGGAGATGTGGGCCGGCCTACTGGACGCGGGGTGGGCGCCCTCCGCCACTCTTGGCCGAATCTCAACCGCGGCCATCCTTACCCGGTTGCATGGATTGGACCGGCAAACCCAACTGAACGCGATGAGCATCGCGGCACTCACGTCGCCCACGCTCGGAGTCGTATTCAAAGGTGAGATGTCCGGGATGAAGAGTGTCGTGAACGGTCTCGCCGGTAAGGCCGCGTGGGAGGCGATGGATCTCGCACGAGCCGGGCTTACCGGACCATCCGATGTGCTCGAAGGCACCGCGGGATTTGAGAGCCAAACTCGAGCGCGGCCCGAGCTGGAAGCGGCAACTCTCGGCGTCGAGGACATTGCGTTCAAGGCCTACCCGACTGTCTTCCTCACACATGCTTCAATCGCTGCTGCCCTCGAAGTAGCGGCGTCACATGATCACTCACCAGCGGCGATCGTCGCCGTGCGCGTGGACGCCCCACCGAAAGTCGTCGACATGGCCGGGTCTCCGTCTCGGTGGGACGCGTCAACCACCCACGAAGCGCAATTCAGCCTGCCCGTCACCGTTGCGACGTCGCTGTATCACGGCGCATGCGGATTCGACGAGCTAAGCGACGAGGCCGTGTCCTCGCACGAGGTGAGGCGAATCGTATCGCTCATGGAGATTCGGCCGTCGGATGCGTGGACGGGTTATCAGGGCGGTCGGGTCACTGTCGAGTACGACGATGGGCGCTCGATCTCGCGCGAGATTGCTATTGTCCCTGGTTTGCCGGGCGCGTTCACGGACGATCAACTCTTCTCCAAGTTCCGATCTCTAACTGGACTGCGGCTGGCCGACGTCCAACTAGCGGAAGTGGAGGCACAGCTCCGCAATCTTGTGCACGCGCAGTCACTCGAGCCATTACTCACTGCGGTTCGAGGCGACTTGTGAGTAGCGAAGTTGCGATCGTGACGGGAGGCAACTCCGGTCTCGGCAGAGTCATTGCAGACCGACTAGTTGCAGATGGCTTCGTAGTCGTTCGCGCCGGTCTCGAGCCTGCGACTGACGACTCGATGGTCGAGGTCGACGTACGAGACGATGCCGCAATGGACCGTCTCGTTCGGGAGGTCGTCACGACTTGGGGATCCCTCGATGTCATGGTGAACAACGCGGGAGTCGGCGCTCGTCCCGGCTCGTCAGTCGACATCACTGCCGATCGTTGGGCGGCACAGGTCGACGTCAACCTCACCGGCACATGGAATGGATGCCGTGCCGCGATCACCGCGATGCTCGACCAACCCGCAGGGGGCCGAGTCGTTAATGTCTCCTCTCGACTAGCTCTATCCGCAGGGGGACCGGGTCGAGCTGCCTATGTCGCCTCGAAGGCCGCAGTCTCCAACCTCACTCGACAACTCGCGGTCGAGTACGGCCGTCGGAGGGTGCGCGTGAACGCCGTCTTGCCCGGCTACATCGCGGGCACGGCACTCACCGCCCCGGACGATGCCCGCCTTGCCCTCGCCGTCGAACAGACTCCTCACAGTCGACTCGGCACTGCGGACGATGTCGCGAACGCAGTTGCGTTTCTAGTCTCCCCGCTCTCGGAATTCATCAATGGTCATAATCTCGTCGTCGACGGAGGGGCATCAGTTAGATCATGAATACTCAGGCACCCGAACTCATCGTGACGGTCGCGCATGCCGTAGCGACCATCACGCTCAACCGGCCGCACAAAATGAACGCTTTGTCGACCTCTCTGCGTCGCGAATTGCGCGACGCGTTCGAGTCTCTCGCGGACAATGATGATGTGCGATGCGTCGTGCTGACTGGGGCGGGTGAGCGTGCGTTCTCGGCTGGCGCTGACATGTCCGAGGTGGGCACGCGCACCGCGATGCAGCGACGCGCCATGTACGAGATCGAGCCATCGACTGTCATCCGGCGATTCGCGAAACCGGTCATCGCCTCCATTCGCGGCTACGCGGTGGGTGGCGGGCTTGAGTTGGCGAGCGCCTGTGACATCCGTCTCGCATCGGCCGATTCACAGCTCGGCTATCCCGAGATCGGGCATGGATGGATTCCCGCTGGCGGTGGAACGCAGACCCTGCCGAGGCTCGTCGGAATGGGGCGAGCAATGGAGTTGATTCTCACCGGTCGCCGAATCGACGCTGCGGAGGCGCTCCATCTCGGTCTGGTCGACTTCGTCTATCCACCCGAGGAGTTGGCCGCCGCAACCAGCGCGCTCGCGGCCAAGATCGCGAGCGCTCCCCTTGGCGCGCTCGTGCTGGCTAAGTCCGCGATGCGAGCGAGCGAGAACACGGGCAGCGACGTTGGGCACATGGTAGAGCGTGAACTCGGAGCGCTCACCTACACGTTGGAAGGGCGTGCTGAGGCGATCGAACGGTTCACGAATCGCCAGAAGGGATCGAAGTAGTGAGCGAGGTCGTGTGGGAAACCGCGTCAGAGGCCGCTCGTCGCATCGGTGCCGGAAACACGGTTGCATTCGGCGGTGGAGGTTATCGGGCTGTCGCCGAACGCATGCTCGAAGCGATCGGCGATCGCGCTGGTGAGGAGTTGGCGCTCGGGCTGACAATCGTGACGATTTCGATGATCGAGCAGACGCGCGGAGGCGTGGGCGGCGCGGGCACCGGCCTCAACCGAGTCGCGCGGGAAGGACTAGTCGACACCTTCATCTCAGGCAGCTTCAGTCGCTCTCGCGATCGCGAGATCAACTCGCTGATAATGAGCGACCTTGTTCGCGCCTACAACTTTCCCATGGGCAGCATAGTTGAATGGCTCCGCGCGATCGGCGCCGGGCGGCGTGGACTTTACACCGAGGTGGGAATCGACACATTCGTGGATCCTCGGTCCGAAGGCGGAAGAGTCAACGCAGCTACCACTGAGTTGCTCAATCGCATCGTTGATTTCGACGGCGCTGAAATGATCTTCTATCCCAGTCGTCGCATCGACTTCGGGATCGTCAAAGCTCAAGCCGCCGACGAGCGCGGCAATCTCTACATGGATGGGGACGCGTACGACCACGGCTCCATCGACGTAGCCATGGCGGCAAGGAACTCGGGCGGCACCGTCATCGGCGAAGTCAACCAGCTCATCCGTCGCGGCGACAGGCACGCTCGATTCGTGCGAGTACCGGGAGCACTCGTCGACGTGGTCGTGCATACGGGAGATCCGGAATGGGAGGACGAACGAGCCCCAGTACTCACCGGCGCATCAGTTATCGATCTCGCCGAGCCGGCCGCCGGTGGGCGGCCGCGCGATGTCATTGCTTCTCTCGCTGTTGACCTTCTAGCGCGCGGCGACGTCGTCAACGTGGGCGCGGGCATCCCGATGTATGACGTGCCAGAAGCCGCTCGTCGAGCAGGTCGCGACGATCTGTACTTCACGATCGAGCACGGTCCCGTGGGCGGCTGGCCACAAGTTGGCGGCGTATCCCGCAATCCGGAGGCGATTCTGCCCCAACTCGACGCGTTCGAGTTCTACGAGGGCGGCGGTCCAGACGTGAGTGTCTTGTCATTCGGTCAGATCGATCGCCACGGCAACGTCAATGTCAGCCGATTCGCGGGAATGATGCCAGGGTGCGGGGGATTCCCCAACATCGCACACGGTGTCAAGCGACTCATCTTCTGCGGCACGTTGACGACTGGCGGACTTGATCTCGCGATTGGTGGTGGGGAGATCTCGGTAGCGACGGAGGGCCGAATTGCGCGCTTCGTAAACGAGGTCGAGCAAGTTACGTTCAATGCCTCTCGCGCCCTCGCGGCCGGGCACACGTTGACGGTGGTAACGGAGCGCGGCATTTTCGACGTGCGTGACGATGGATTCGTTCTCACGCACATAGCGCCCGGCATCAACCTCGAATCAGACATCCTCGACCAGATCGAGTTCGACGTTCGCGTCGCCGACAACCTCGACCTGCTACCGGCGACGCTGTACCGATGACATCGGCCTGCGGAATCCCGGCAGTATTGGCTCGCGGCGGGTCGAGTCGCGGGTTACTTGTCTTGGGATCGGACGTTGCCCACCTCAGTCGTGGCGAGCGCATCGACCTCTTCCGCGGGTTCCTCGGCACCCCCGACCCATCAGGGCGACAGATTGATGGCGTCGGTGGAGGAAACGCAACCACGAGCAAGGTAGCTGTAATCGCACCCCCGACTCGGGACGACGCAGACGCGGACTACGAGTTCTACCAATACCTTCCGATCTCCGGGGCCGTCGATCTGAGAGGGACATGCGGCAACATGTCGACCGCGGCGGCGCAGTTCGCGATCAGTCATGGGTTTGTGGCGGCGCAAGAACCCCTTACAACCGTGCGCCTGCATGATACGAATACTGGCCAGCTCATCGTGCTCACTGTTCGCGTGTCCAACGGCGAGGTCGAACTCGACGGGGGTGCAGCGGTAGAAGGAGTGCCCGGGGTTGGGTCACCGATTGAAGTGACTTTTCCTGAAGCGTCGGGGCGTACGACGGGCAGTCTCTTTCCTACTGGTGTCATGGAGCAGGCAATTCATTCGTCTCTCGGAGATGTGATTGTTTCTATTGTCGACGCGGTCAACCCGGTCGTGCTTGTGCACGCCGATTCAGTAGGACTGGTCTTCGACGAGCACCAGGGCCCAGCAGTTCTTGAGGAGCTTGGACGCATCCGGCGTTGGGCGGCTGTCGAGTGCGGATTCGTGAGAGACACGTCGGACGCGGATGTTGACTCGGCCATGTACCCGTTCGTCGGACTGTATTGGAGCGAGGCCAACGGGGTTCCAGCCGGCTGCGACGTGGGTGTCCGCATGGTATCCGGGGGAACTTTCCACGCCGCGACGCCGCTTGGCGCCGCGCTCGCGGTCGCGTCACTCACTGTTGCTCGCCAGCCCGCAACCGGCACGAATCAACGAGACGTCGTGATTGGCCACCCCAGCGGGAGCCTGACTGCACGGGTCAATGTCGACAGAAGCACGGACGCCGTAACGAATGTCACCGCAGGTGTGACGCTCACAGCCCGACCCATCATGGCAGGAGTGATGCTGGGCTGACGGGCTACCCCAGCTCCGCCCGCGTCGGCGGGTCCGCGCCGAAGCGGCTCGCGGTCATGGCCGCGCACGTGGCGGCGAAGGTGAGGACGCGCTGCTGCTCCGGCTCGCTGAGGCCCGCAACATCCATGGTCCCCCCGTCGACGATGGCCGCGAGCAGACCCGCCATGAACGAGTCGCCCGCGCCGATCGTGTCAGCAACGGTGATGGATGGTGCCGCCACAGCAACCCCACCCGCCGACGACACCGACAGGGCGCCGTCCGCGCCGCGCGTCGCGACCGCGAGCGACGCACCCAACGCGACCCAGCGCTGCAGCACCTCGTCGATCGGAACCGACGGATACAACCACTCGAGGTCTTCGTCGCTCGCCTTCACGACGTCGCTGAGGGCGACGAACCGCTCGACGCGCTCGACCGCCCCCGCGTGGGGTCCCATGAGGGCGGGGCGCACGTTGGGGTCGAAGCTGATGAGCGCATCATCCGCGGCTTCCCGCAGCGCCGCCTCGACGACGTCGGCGCCGGGGAGCATGGCCGCGCCGATCGATCCGACGTGCACGAGGCCGAACCCGTCGGTCGTGAAGGGGGCGGGGTTCCACTCGATTGAGAAGTCGTAGGTCGCCGCGCCCGAGGCGTCGAGGGTCGCGCGCGCGACCGAGGTCGGGGCGTCGCTCAGGGTCGTGGACGTGAGTTCGACGCCGCTCGCCGCGAGGTGATCGGTCACGAGCGTCCCGTACTCGTCGGTGCCGATCGTCGCGTGGAGCGTCGAGTGAATGCCCAACCGCGCCAACCCGATCGCGACGTTCATGGGGCTACCGCCGGGCCGCACCGAGGACTCACCGTCGCGGTCGATGATGTCGACGAGGGCCTCACCGACGACGAGGGCGGAGATGGGGGACACAGAAATACTCACCGCTCCATGATGGACCAGCGGCGGGGGTCAGTATTGCGCGCCGATGACGGAGAGCAACTGCAGCTTCTCGTAGCTCTCCGAGCCCGGGATCGCCGTGTACACGAGCAGGGCGTGTGATTGCTCAGGGTCGAGCAGCTGCTGGCACGTCAATTCGAGCCCGCCGAGTTCGGGGTGCACGAAGTGTTTGACCTCGCGCGGGCGCACGCCCACTTCATGCGTCTCCCACAGCACGCGGAACTCGCTGCTGCGCTCGAGCAGCAGGTCAGCGAGGTGGGCCGCGCGCGAGTCGGGTCCGCGCAGGGCGACGCGTTCGCGCAGACCGGAGGCGAAGAGGCGACTGAGGAACGCATGATCCTCGGGGGCATACCGCTCGCGCGTCGCCGGGTCGGCGAACCAGCGGAAACCGATGCTGCGATACGGTCCCGTGAAGCTCGTGAGGTCTCCCGTGAGTGCGACGCCGAGTGGGGTCTGGCGCAGGGTCTCGCCGAGCTCAGTCACGATCTCGGCGGGGGTGTCGCTCAGACGATCGAGGATGCGCAGCAACCCCGGGCTGATGTGATCGCTCGACGCACCCCGCGTCGGCGGGGTCAGGCCCGCGAGTACGAACAGGTGGTCGCGCTCATCCACCGACAAGTGCAGTCCCTGCGCGATCGACGCGACCATCTGTTCGGATGGCTGCGGGCCGACCGCTCGCTCCAGCCGCGAGTAGTAGTCGCTCGACATGTTGCTGAGCGCCGCGACCTCCTCGCGGCGCAAGCCCGAGGTGCGGCGGCGGGGTCCGCGCGTGAGGCCGACGTCCTCCGGTTGCAGCGACTCGCGGCGGCTGCGCAGAAACTCCGCGAGCGCGGGCCGGTCGATCGTCATGAGTCGTTTCTACCCGAAGCCCCCTCGCCCATCCACGGATTGCCGATCCGAGGATGAGGGGGCCGTGGATGCCGCACCGCCGACGACCGATCGTGGAGGACAGCGCTCGCCACCGAGCCGTCACGAAAGGAACGACATGACCCTCGACACCACGGTCCCCGACCTCAGCCAGGAACGCATCGTCGTCACGGGAGCGAGCGACGGAATGGGGCTACTGCTCGCCACGCGCCTCGTGGCGGCGGGAGCGGAGGTGATCATTCCGGTGCGCAACCCGGCCAAGGGGGCTGCGGCAATCGAGGGCATCGTGCGGCAGCATCCACAGGCCCGCGTGAGCACGCGCATGCTCGACCTCGGTTCCCTCGAATCGGTTGCGGCGCTCGGGGAGACCCTGCGGGCCGAGGGCGCACCCATCCACCGCCTCATCAACAACGCGGGCGTCATGACGCCGCCCGAGCGTCAGTCGACCGCCGACGGTTTCGAGCTGCAGTTCGGCACCAACCACCTCGGCCACTTCGCGCTCGTGGGTCAGCTCATGCCACTGCTGCGCGCGGGCAACGCTCGCGCGACGTCGCAAATCAGCATCGCCGCGAACCAGGGCGCGATGAACTGGGACGACCCGAACTGGGAGCGCTCGTACGACGGAATGCGCGCCTACAGCCAGTCGAAGATCGCGTTCGGACTCTTCGGCCTCGAGCTCGACCGCCGCAGCCGGGCGAACGGCTGGGGCATCACGAGCAACCTCTCCCACCCGGGCATCGCTCCGACGAGTCTGCTCGCGGCCCGACCCGAGATCGGGCGGGCGACCGACTCGAGGGGGGTGCGGGTGATCCGCTGGTTGTCTGCGCGCGGGCTCATCGTGGGCACCGTCGACTCGGCGTACCGTCCCGCGCTCTACGCCGCGACCTCGCCACATGCGCTCGGCGGCCGCCTCTACAGCCCGAGCGGTCCGGGGCGACTCGGTGGTCGACCGAGTGAGCAACCCCTCTACAGCCGACTGCGCAGCGCGGATGATGCGGCGCGAGTCTGGTCGCTCTCCGAAGAGCTCACCGGGGTGACGATCCCCTAGCACGGTGCGCGGGCCGCACGACGACGCGTGACACGCGCGGAGGGTGCCCGCAGTGACGCGGACACCCTCCCCGTCGATTACGCGCTGACGCTCTTCTGCCGCTTGGCGCCCGAACTGGTGTCCCCGGTGCCGACGGCGACCTTGCGGGGCTTGGCTTGCTCGGCAATGGGAATGCGCAGGCTGAGCACGCCCGCATCGTAGTTTGCCTCCACCTGCGTGGTGTCGAGCGAACTGCCGAGAACGAGTTGTCTGCTGAAGACACCCCAGGGGCGCTCGCTGGCGACAGCGTTCGCCGCGTCGGGCATGCGACTGAGACGCTCGGCGGTGATCGTGAGCACGTTGCGCTCCACGTCGATGTCGAGCTTCGCCGGGTCGATGCCGGGCAGGTCGAGCTCGACGACGAAGTGGTCGCCGTCTCGCCAGGCATCGAGCGGCATTCCGGTGGGTCGACTCATCGTGCCGAAGACCTGCTGCGTGAAGCGGTCGAGGTCACGGAACGGGTCATATTGCAACAGCATTTCTGGAACTCCTCTCACTCCATGTGGTCTCGAGCATTATCTGTGTTGCTCGACATAGATTTTATAACTCCAATGACCACTAAAATGCAAGTCGTCAGAGGGAGAACTGTGGAGAAGCGCAACTCGTCGACGGGTGTCTACGGCATCACCGTCGCTGCCGAGCTGTCGGGCCTCGGCGAGCAGACCCTGCGACTGTACGAACGGCGCGGACTGTTGCTGCCGGCGCGCACGGCGGGCGGGACGCGGCGGTACAGCGATGACGACGTCGCCCGCATCATCCGGGTGACCGAACTGGTCTCCGAGGGCGTGAACCTGGTGGGCGCCCGCCGCATCATCGAACTCGAGATACTCGCGGCGCAACTGGCCGTTCGAGTGCGCGAGCTCGAAGCCGACTCCGACTCCTGAGCCAGCGCAGAGGCGCCAGCTCAGGCGGCGAGGTGGAAGGTGGCCGCGAAGCGCCCGAGCAGGGCATCCGGCCCGCGCAGCACCTCGACGACACCCGACTCGATGGCCTGCTGTGGCCCGAGCTCACCCGAAATGAGCTGGCGGATGCCCGGGCCGGCCGAGAACGCGAGATCGGCGACCCCACCCCCGCGCATCACCTGCAGCGTCGCGCCGTCGACCCGCACGAGCAGCTCGGCGTCGCCGAAGCGTGCCGCATAGGAGGTTGCGGGTAGCGTCGCCGCGATGGTGGCGCGGAACGCCGTGCGCAACGAGATCGTCATGGAGTCGGGCGTGATGACCTGCTCGTCGCGTGGGTCACCGAGCGCCTTGAACCCCCAGGCGCCGAGGGCGAGCACGACCGGTTCGAGTTCGCGCCCGTACGGCGTGAGTTCGTAGATGATGACTCGAGAGCGGGGGGCTCGGCGGATCACCCCCTCCGCCTGCAGCTCTTTGAGGCGAGCGGCGAGGATGTTGGTGGGGATGCGCGGCAGGCCCGCGGCGAGTTCCCCGTACCGGCGCGGTCCCACGAGCAGGTCGCGAACGATGAGCATGGCCCACCGCTCGCCCACGAGCTCGAGCGCTCGGGTGACCCCGTCGTACTGTCCGTAGTCGCGCGCCGCCATGGAGTGCTCAGCCCTGCTGGGCCATGTAGGCCTCGGGTCCCTGCTCAGAGGCGACCGGGTCCATCCAGCCGAATTCGATGAAGTTGCCGTCGGGGTCGGTGAGCTGACGCTGGTACATGAACCCGTAGTCGGCGGGCTCACGCGGCTCGGTTCCGCCCGCGGCGAGGCCGGCGACGACGGCGGCATCGACCGCTTCGCGCGTGTCGAGGAAGATCGCCGTGGAGACGGTCGGGCTCTTCGAGGGGTCGCCGATGGGCAGATCGGTGAAGGTTTGGAAGAAGTCGCGCGTGAGGATCATGAAGTAGTTGTGGCCGTCTTCGACGACGACGCATGCGGCGTTGTGGTCGGTGAACTTGGGGTTGATCGTGAAGCCGAGGGCTTCGTAGAAGGCCTTCGCGCGATCGAGGTCGGTGACGGGCAGGTTAACGAACATCTGACGCATGGCGTGCTCCTCTTGTTTGTGTTCAGGGTGCAACACTTGCAAAAAACAAGTGCACCGTCAAGAGGTCGAAATTTAGCCGACCGCGCGACCTTCGTAACCGACCAATTGGTCTGTTAGCATCGACGGATGCTCGAAACAATCGTCCGCGCCCGCCCCCGCGAGTGGGCCGCCCTCGGTGTGCTCACCCTCGCCGTCGTGCTGCTCGCCGTCGACGGCACCGTGCTCGCCCTCGCCGTGCCCGCACTCACGGAAGCACTCGAGCCCACCGCCACCCAGGTGCTGTGGATTGGCGACATCTACTCCTTCGCACTCGCGGGCCTGCTCGTGACCATGGGCAACGTCGCCGACCGCATCGGTCGTAAACGCCTGCTGCTCATCGGAAGCGTGGGATTCGGCATCGCCTCGGTGCTCGCCGCGTTCGCCCCCACCGCCGAGTGGCTCATCGCCGCGCGCGTGCTCCTCGGCGTCGCGGGCGCGACCCTCATGCCCTCGACCCTCTCGATCGTGCGGGCAATCTTCGTCGACCCGAGGCAGCGCATGCGGGCGATCGCGATCTGGTCGGCCGGGGCGACCGGTGGCGCCGCGCTCGGTCCGCTCGTCGGTGGCGCGCTGCTCGAGCACTTCTGGTGGGGGTCGGTGTTCCTCATCAACGTGCCCGTCATCATCGTGATCCTCATCGCGGGCGTCATCCTGCTGCCCGAATCGCGCAACCCCAACCCCGGCCGCATCGACCTGGTCTCGGCGCTGATGTCGGTGCTCGCTATCGTGCCCACCGTGTATGCCGTCAAGCATGCGGTGGGCGACGGACTCGACTGGACGGTGCCCGCAGCGCTCGTGGTCGGCGTCGGCTCCGGCGTGCTGTTCGTGCGCAGACAGCGGGGGCTGGATCATCCACTCATCGACCTCGACCTGTTCCGCATCCCGGCGTTCTCGGGCGCGGTCGTCGCCAACTCGCTATCGGTCTTCGCGTTCAGCGGGTTGCTGTTCTTCTTCTCCCAGTACCTGCAACTCGTGCGCGGGTTCTCGCCACTGCAGGCGGGCATCGCCGAACTGCCCGGAACGATCGCCTCGATCGCGGTGATCGCCGTGATCGGCTTCATCATGGCGCGACTGGGCCGCGGTCGTGCCATCGGAGCCGGGCTCGCGGTCGCGGCACTCGGCATGGGAATTCTCGCGGTCGCCGAAGGCCTGCCGGGATACGCGGGTCTCGCGATCGCACTCGCGGTCGTGGGTCTCGGAGTCGGTGTCTCAATGACACTCGCAACGGATGCGGTCGTCGCTGCGGCCCCCCGCGACCGGGCGGGTGCGGCATCCGCCATCTCTGAAACCGGGTACGAGCTCGGCGTGGCCCTCGGAATCGCTCTGCTCGGCTCGCTGCAGACGGCCCTGTACCGCGCCAACCTCACCCTGCCCGGCTCGCTCGACGCGGCGACGACGGATGCCGTGACCGAGTCCCTCGCCTCGGCCCACGCGAGCCTCCAGGGGCAGGGTGCCGAGGCGGCACGTATTCTGGAAGAAGCCCAGCACGCCTTCACAATCGGCATGCAGGTGACCTCGCTGTGCGCAGCCGCGCTGCTCGCGATCGCGGGCGTCGTGGCGGCGCGCATCATCCCCAGCACGAAGGAGACGCACCCTGTCGAGCACTGAGGTCTCTGGCGCGGCCGGGTCGAGCCCCGAGGGTTCTGGCGCACCCGCCACACGCGATCGCGAGCGCACCCGACTCGCGATTCTGGAGGCGGCGGATGCCCTGCTCACCGTGCGCGGAACCGCCCTGAGCCTCGCCGAGGTCGCTGACGCCGCGGGGGTCTCGAAGAGCGGACTCCTGCACCACTTCACGACGAAGGACGACCTTCTGCGCGCCGCCGTCGACCACTCGCTCACGCGGTTCTACGACGAGGTCATGCTGCACGTCGACATCACCGAGAACCGGCCCGGCAAGATCATGCGCGGGTATGTGCGCGCGCTGTGCGGCGCCAGCAGCGTGGCGATGCACGTGTTCGCGCCCTCCACCCAGTGGGGCGGAGTCGTCGCCATCCCGGGTGTCGATGAGCTGCTGCACGCCGACGCCGAACGGTGGCGTGAGCTGTTCGCGCGCGACGGCTTGCCGACCGACCGGATGCTCGTGGTGCGGCACGCCGCCGAGGGAGTTGCCGCGGCCGCCGCGACCCCGCACTACCTCACCCCCGCCGAGTTGACTGCTGCGCGCGCCGCTTTGCTGACGCTCGCCGAGCCGGACTAGGCACCGAACTCAGCTGAAGGCAGTGTCAGCTGAAGTACGCCCCACCGTTGACGTCGACGACCTGCCCGGTGACGAAGGCCGCGAGGTCGGAAGCCAGAAACGTGACGACCCCCGCGACGTCGCTGACCGTGCCGGCGCGACCGAGCGGGATGCCCGCGACGATGCCGGCGCGTGCCGCGTCGGGTGTGAAGGTGTCGTGGAACGGCGTGCCCTCGATGAAACCGGGGGCCACCGCATTGACGGTGATGCCCGAGCTCGCGAGTTCTTTCGCGAGTCCGCGCGTGAGGCCGAGGAGCCCGGCCTTCGATGCGGCATAAGCCGCGGCCCCCGCGCCTCCCCCGTTCTCGGCCGCCAGCGACGACATCATGACGATCCGTCCGTGTGACGACGAGACGAGGTGCGGGGTGGCGGCACGCGTCACATAGAACGCACTCGCGAGGTTGACGTCCTGGATGCTCGCCCACAGCTCGTCCGACATCTGCGCGATCACCGACCGGGCCACGAGGTGGCCCGCGTTGTTGACGACGATGTCGAGTCCGCCGAGGAAGGCCGCGGACTCGGCGACGAGCCGCGCAGCGGCGGACGAGTGCGTGAGGTCGGCGCCCATGGCGGTGGAGCGGCGGCCGAGGGCCTCGATGAGGCGCACCGTGTGAGCCGCCTCATCCGCGCTGCCCTTGTAATGCACGACGACATCGGCGCCCGCGGTCGCGAGCGCGACGGCGATGCCCGCCCCGATGCCGAGGCCGGAGCCCGTGACGAGGGCGCGACGCCCGGTGAGGTCGATCATCGTCCGAGCCACCCGCCATCGACGGGCAGCACCGTGCCGTGAACGTACCGTGCGCGGTGCGAGGCGAGAAACACGGCAGCCCCTGTGAGGTCGTCGGGCGTGGCCCAGCGGCCCGCGGGGATGCGCTCCGAGATCTGGCGGAACCTGGTCTCGTCCGCGAGCAGAGCCGTGTTCATGTCGGTCTCCACGTAACCGGGGGCGATCGCGTTGACGTTGACCCCGTGTCGCGCCCACTCGTTCGAGAGCGCCTTGACGAGCTGGGCGACGCCGCCCTTGCTCGCCGCGTACCCGGGCACCGTGAGTCCCCCCTGAAAGCTCAGGAGCGACGCGAAGAAAATGATCTTGCCCGAGCCGCGCTCCACCATGCCGCGACCGAGCTCCCGGCTCAGGATGAACGGCGCCGTGAGGTTGACCTCGAGCACCTCGTCCCAGAGCTCGTCACCGTGGTCGACGATGGGCGCGCGGTGGTTGATTCCGGCGACGTGCACGAGGATGTGCGGCACACCCACCTCGGTCTCGATCTGCCGGGCGAGCCCGTGCACCGCCGCGCGGTCGCCCAGGTCGACACCGAGCGGCACGAAGCGAACCCCGTGGGCTTCGATGGCGGATCGTGCGGCTTCAGCACTCCGCTCAGAGGAGGCGACCGCAACGATGTCGGCCCCCTCGGCGGCGAGCGCGGTCGCCACGGCGAGCCCGATCCCGCGGCTGGCCCCGGTGACGACCGCGGTCGAGCCCGGCGCGATCCACCCGGTCACGCGTGGATCCGCTGGTCGGCCCCCGTGGAGCCCATCTTCGTGGAGATCTGCTCGGCGACCGCCGCAACCTTCGGCCCCAGCACGGTGTCCGCCGCCGCCGTGACGCGTTCGGCGGGTCCCGCGATGCTCACCGCCGCGATGACGGTGTTGGTGTGGTCGAAGATGGGGGCCGCGTATCCGCGAATGCCCTCGCGGTTCTCTGCGTTGTCGATCGCGAAGCCGCGTCGACGCGACTCGGCGAGGTCGGCGAGCAGGGCATCCATTGTCACGAGCGTGTTGGGGGTGCGCACCTCGAGGCGTTCGGGCAGGCGGGAGGCGAGCCGACCGGGATCGGTCCACGCCAGGATCGCCTTGCCGACACCGGCCGCGTAGGTGGGACGCACGTCTCCGACGCGGCTGAAGATGCGCACCGGTTCGGGACTGTCGACGACCTCGATGTAGATGACGTCGCTGCCGCTCACGGTCGCGAGGTGGGCTGTCTCGCGGGTCTCCGCGACGAGGTCGCGCATGAGGGGGAGTGCGATGTTGCGCAGGTCGATGCGGCGCAGGTACTCACTGCCGAGGCGCAGGTTCGCGATACCGAGCGTGTAGGTGCCGAGGTCTTCGTTGTAGGACAGGAAGTCGCGGGCCACCATGGTGCGCAGCATCCGCAGGGTCGTTGCCTTGCTGTAGCCGAGGATCGAGCTGCACGCCGCGAGGGTGAGGCCGGGGTGTGGGCTGTCGCCGATCGTCGTGAGCACCTCGAGGGCGCGGTCGAGACTCTGGGTGCCCGCGATGGGCGACCCGGCCTCGGCCATCGACTTGTCTGTCACGTCACGCCTTTCGTGTTTGGCCCCTGCGCCATTGTGGCCGAACTTTCCTCGATTAATAAGACCGGTGGTTAAAGGCCCAGTTCGGTGACGGCCACCTGGTCCATGTCGGCGAAGCTCTGGTTCTCGCCCGCCATGACCCACACGAACGAGTAGTTCGTGGTGCCCGCACCGAAGTGCACCGACCAGCTCGGGGAGATGATGGCGTCGCGGTTCTTCATGGTGATGACGCGCGGTTCGCTCGGCAGGCCCATGAAGTGTTGGATGCGGTGCTCCTCGGGAAGGTCCATGTAGAGGTAGACCTCGGTGCGGCGGTCGTGGGTGTGCGGCGGCATGCTGTTCCACACGCTGCCGGGCTCGAGTGCGGTGATGCCGAGCACGAGCTGCGCTGTCGGCACGCCCTCGTCGTGCAGGTGCTTGTAGACGACGCGCTTGTTGCCGGTCGAGGCATCTCCGGCGTCGGTGCGCAGCGCGTCGGCGAGCTTCACGAGCGTCGTCGGAAACTGCGTGTGCGAGATCGCGGAGGCGAGGTAGTAGGCGGTGTCTGCCCCGCCCGCCTCGAACGCGATGTCGCGTGCGCCGCGGCCGACGTAGAGCACGTCTTTGTTCTCGAGCGTGAAGCTCTCGCCGTCGACGGTCACCGTGCCGGTGCCGCCCACCGCGACGATCGCGAGTTCGCGACGCTCGCAGAAGTATTCGGCACGCAGGTCATCGGGTGCGACGAGCGGCAGCGGTGTACCCGCGACGGGCACAGCACCACCGAGCACCATGCGGTCGTGGTGGCTGTAGACGAGAGTGACCTTGCCCGGCTGAAAGAGGTCGTCGGCGACGAACCGCTCCTTGAGGGTCTCCGCGTCGAGCAGCTCGAGATCGTCGGGGTGGGTGGCGTGGCGAATCTGCACGGGGTTCCTAGTCAGTCGAGTCGAGAACGTTGGTGGGTGCGCCGGACGCGAACGCGAGGATGTTGTCGCCCGCGAGACGGAACACATCGTCCGCCTCGTCAGTGTGAAAGCCGATGTGAGGGGTGAGCGCGACGTTGCTCGAGACCGGTGGGAGAGTCGCGAGGTCGACGGGCTCCTGCGCGAAGACGTCGAGGCCAGCGCCGAAGATCGCGCCCCGGTCGAGAAGCTCGCCGAGCGCCACGGTGTCGACGATGTCGCCCCGGGCGGTGTTGATGAAAATGGATGATGCCCGCAGTCGCTCCAGCAGCGACCGGTTCACCAGCCCCTTCGTATCCTCCGAGAGGGTCAGGTGCACCGATACGACGTCGCTCGTGTCGAAGAGTTCCTCGAGGCTCACGGCCGTACCGCCGGTCGCGGAGTCGAGGGAGGCGGAGGGCGTGCGCGCCCAGTACACGACATCCATGCCGAGCGCCTTGGCCATGCTGCCCACGCGCGAGCCGATGGCCCCCGCACCGACGAGGCCGAGGCGACGTCCAGAGAGCTTGAGTCCCTGGTTCTTCGTCCACTCCCCCGCGCGCACGATGGCGTCGCCCTCGACGATGCGTCGGGCTACCGCGAACATGAGCGCGATGGTGTGCTCCGCGACGCTCTGGCTCGCGAAGTCGGGAACGTTGGTCACGGTCACGCCGCACTCGGCGGCCTCCGCCATGTCGACGAAGCTGCGCGCCCCCGTGCCGACGAAGCTGATGAGCTTCAGGTCGGGGTTGGCCCTCATGAGTCCGGCGGGAACGGGCCCCTGATCGCCCACCACGTAGAGGCCGTCGTATCCGGCGGCGCGCGCGATGGTGGCGTCGACGTCAGCGAACGATTCCTCGAACCAGTCGAAGGTGTGGCCGGCCGCCTCGAGCGGGGCCTTCACGTCGCGTTCGACGATGGCGCGGTACTGGGACTCGCCGTCGATGCAGACGAACTTCATGGGGGTGCCTTTCCGGGCGTCAAACAGAAGAAGGGTGGGGGTGGATGCCCGCGCCGCGAGGTACCGCGGCGCGGGCATCCGTATCTCTTATGCCTACTGGCCGACCCAGCGGTTGAACTGGTCGAGCACGGCGTCGAGGTTCTCGAGGTAGTAGTCGCTGTCCTGGAGGATCGAGCCCTTGACGTTGTCACCGACCGGGAGGAACGACTGCACGTCCTCCGGGAAGTCGGAGGGGCTCAGCGACTTGAGCGACGCCGGGATGGGCGTCGGGATCTTCGACGCGAAGGCGATCTGGCCCTCGGTGTTGTTGATCACGTGCGCCATGAGCGCCTGGCCCGCGGCGGCGTTCGGAGCGCCGGCCGGGATCGACCACACGCTGTTCGAGTAGCCGGCCTGGTTCCAGGTGATCGCCATCGGGAAGCCGTTCTCCGACAGGGCGGTGAAGGCACGGTTGGCCCACAGGATGCCGATGTCACACGAACCGTTCTCGAACGCCTCGATGGATGCAGCACCGCCGTCCCACCACACGATGTCGCCCTTGATCTCGTCGAGCTTCGCGAGTGCGCGGTCCACGTCGAGCGGGTAGAGGTCATCCGCGGCAACGCCATCGGCGAGCAGGGCCGCCTCGAGAGTCCAGCCGTACTGCGGGTTGTTGAAGAAGCAGCGCTTGCCGGGGAACGTCGCAGTGTCCCACAGGTCCGCCATCTCGGTGGGCTTGGCGCCCGTGTACTTGTCGTCGTTCCAGGCGAGCACCATGCCGAAGGTTCCGACCTCGATGCCGTACTCGCTGTAGGTGCCGTCGACGAGCTTGTCGACGGGGACGATCGAGGTGTCGATCTTCTCGAGCAGGCCATCCGCGCCCGCCGTCGCCGCGTCGTTCACGGTCGGGAAGAGCACGAGGCTCCACGGAACCGAGCCCGCCTCGGCCGACGCGAAGAACTTCGTCGCAGCCTCGTTGTAGTCGTCGGTGACCGTGACGCCCGTGTCCGCCGTGAAGTCGGCGAAGAGGGTCTCGGCCTGGGCCTCATAGACCGTGCCGCCGCTGGTGTCGTAGAACAGAACGTCTCCGCTGATGGCGCCGTCTTCGCCGCCATCGGTGGGAGCAGGGGTGGAACACGCGCTGAGCGCGACCGCGGAAACGAGAAGACCCGTTCCGATGATCGCGAAGCGGGAAGTGGCTTTCTTCATTGCAACTCCTGACTTGGTGTGGGGTGGTGCTGTGGGGTGGTGCGTGTGCGGGTGGTGCGTTTTCGGGGTGGTGCGGGGTGGAGCTAGGCGATCTCTCGCGCGACGAGCGCGGTCTCGCCGGAACGAACGGACAGGGTGATCCGGTCGCCGACGGCGGGTACGCGACCGTAGGGGTCGAGATCCGCCGAACACTCGATTCCTTCGGCGTCGAGCTTCACGCTCTGGCGCTGGCCGAGGAAACGGCTGTCGGTGACGACAGCGGTGGAGAGGATGTCGTGACCGCGCGGCACATCGTCGCCGCTGATCACGAGCTGCTCGGGACGAACCGAGCAGAACACGAGGTCGCCCTTGCCTGCGGCACCCGAACGCGCCGTGACGACCCTCGACCCGATGCGCACCTTCGCGCCCTTCGCCCCGGTCTCGACGACCTCGGCGGGGAACAGGTTCGTCTTGCCGAGGAACTTCGCGACGAAGAGGTCATCGGGTGCGCGGTAGAGGTCCTCGGGCCGGCCGATCTGGGTGATGCGACCGTGGTTCATGACTCCCATGCGGTCGGAGAGGATGAACGCCTCATCCTGGTCGTGCGTCACGTAGATGGCAGTGGTTTGCGCCTCCTGCTGGATGCGGCGGATCTCCGCTCCGAGGTCTTGGCGTAGCGAACGGTCGAGGGCGCCGAGCGGCTCGTCGAGCAGCAGCACGCGGGGGCGCTGCGCGAGCGCGCGACCCAGTGCGACGCGCTGCTGCTGGCCGCCGCTCAGCTGAGCCGGATGCCGGTCGGCGAGTCCCCCGAGGGCGACGAGTTCGATCATCTCGTCGAGTCGCGCCTTGAGAGCAGCGCCGCGCACCTTGCGCACCTTGAGCCCGAACTCGATGTTCTCGGCCACCGTCAGGTGCGGGAACAGTGCGTAGTTCTGGAACACGAAGCCGATGTCACGCTTCTGTGTGGGCATGTGAGTGACGTCGGTGCCGTCGATTTGGATGCTGCCGCGCTGCGGTTCGAGAAGTCCCGCGATGATGCGCAGCAGGGTCGTCTTGCCGGATCCCGACGGCCCGAGCAGGGTGAAGAACTCGCCGGCGTTGATGGTGACGCTCGCATCATCCAATGCCGTCTGGCCGTTGTAGTCGAGACCGACGTCGGTGGCGACGACGCTTCCGCGACTTCCTGTGGTGGTCATGCGTTCTCCCGTTCAGCGGCACGACGCCGCGCAGAGACTCGGCCAGCAACGCCGCGGATGACGACGATGACAATGACGAGCAGGATGAGCAGCGACGACACGGCCGGCACTGTGGGGACGATCCCGCTCTCGAGGTACTTGTAGATGGTGACCGGCAGGGTCTTGGTGGGCCCGGTCTGCAGGAACAGCGCGAGCACCACCTCATCCCACGAGGTCACGAAGGCGATCGCGAAGGCACCGAGCACGCTCGGCAGGATGCCGCGCACCACGACGGTCCAGAAGGCGCGCGTTCGCGAGGCGCCCAGGGTCCAAGCCGCCGCTTCGATTCCGCGGTCGGCTCCCGACATCGCGGTCGAGATGAGTGCGTACGACAGCGGGGCGGCGATGACGGTGTGGGCGAGGATGAGCCCGATCACGGTGCCCGTGAGCTTGAGCCGCAGTTCGACGTCGAAGATGCCGATGGCGAGCAGGATGCCCGGGGCGATGATGGGCGCGAACGCGAGTCCCCCGATCAGGGCCCGCCACGCGGCGGACTTCATCTGGCTCGTCACGCGGGCGAGCGCGAGGCCGATGGAAACCGAGAGTGCCGCGGTTCCGAGACCCACCACGATCGACTGCATGATGGGGCCGATCCAGGTGTTCGTCGTGAACACCTGCGCATACCAGTTGAGGGTGAAGCCGCGCGGCGGGAAGACCACCGTGCCCGTGTCGCCGATCGAGAGCGGGAAGACGAAGAGCACAGGGATCACGAGTACGAGGATCGTGACGAGAGCGATGATCGCGGAGACGATCATGGGCGGGCTCCAGCGGAACGGCAACTCGGCGCTCACGCCCTTCGCCTGCACCGACCCGACACCGCCGGGCTGGAAGCTGCCGGCGATGCGCACCACCCCGACGTAGCAGATGACGGTCGCGATGAGCAGGAGCACGCCCATGGCGCTCGCGATGCCCCACTGGAAGATGTCGATCTGCTGCTGGATGTAGACGGCGATGGTTTGGTCGCGTGGGCCGCCGAGGATCGCGGGCACGACGAAGAAGCTGAGACCCAGAATGAAGATGAGCAACCCGCCGCTCAGAAGGGACCCGCGAACCATCGGCAGGTAGACCCTGAAGAACGAGTACGTCGCCGACGCTCCCATCGTGCGGGCGGCGAGCATGAGGTTGCTGTCGACGCCCGACATTCCCGCGTAGAGCACGAGGATCATGTACGGCAGCAGGTACATGACCGTGCCGACGAGGGTGCCGCCCTGCGTGTAGAGCAGCTCGATGGGTCCGAACCCGAGACCGAGGCTCGCCTGGTTGAGCGGACCATTCGGGGCGAGGATCGAGGTCACCGCGAAGAGCCGAACGACGATCGACACCCAGAACGGCACGAGGATGAGCAGCAGCAGGATGGCCGCGGTGCGCCGACTCAGCCGCGAGATGAAGTATGCGGTGGGGAACGCCAGCACGATCGTGATGATCGTCGAGGAGAACGCCAGCCAGACCGTGCGGCCCTCGATGAGCAGCAGGAAGTCGTCACGGAACAGCGTGATGAAGTTGTCGAGAGTGAACGCGGGGGCGGCGTAGTCGAACTTGCCGTCCGGGCTCAGGCTGCGAAGAACGACCGTGAGGATGGGCCACAGAAAGAACACCGCGTAGAACACGACGATCGGCGCGAGCAGCAGCCATCGGGAGAGCAGGCCGCGCTTCTTGCGCGCCACGGGGGCAGCGTTCACCGCGATGGCGGTGGTGGCTGCATCCCTCGTCATGGTCTCGTCTCGTCTCTGTGGTGGGGTCGGTGGCTCAGGCCGAGTAGATGGTGTAGATCTTGCGGGTCGTCTGCTCGACGACCCAGCGGCCGGTCCATCCGGGCAGGAACTCGACGACGACGCCGGGCGCGATCGGCGACACGGTTCCGTCGGAGTGCTCGATGCGGCCCGCGCCCGACATGAACTGCACAACCTCGCCGATGCCGTCCTTGACCGAGTCGAAGACGCCGGGAGTGACCTCCCAGATGCCGATCTCGAGGCCCTCACGGTCGACGACGATCTTCTCGCCGCACGTTGGGTTGCCCGAGACGATGCGGCTCGGAGGTGCGCTGGGGGCGAGCTCGACGCTCAGTGCGTCGACGAGGTCGGTGTGGTTGGTCATCGGGCGTCCGATCCGGTGAGGTGAGCGGCAAGGGCATCACGGTTGACAATGGAGGGCACGGGGTCGCCCGTGAGCACGGCCGCGCAGCGCTCGGCGAGCAGGTGGCGCAGACGCTGCTCCGACTGCTCCGAGTACCACGCCAGGTGGTTGGTGAGCACCACGTTAGGCGCCGACAGCAGCGGGTCACCCGTGGGGGGTTCGGTCTCGAGCACGTCGAGGGCGGCGCCGGCCAGGCGGTGCTCGGTGAGGGCGGATGCGAGCGCCGCAGCATCCACGAGTCCGCCGCGTGAGACGTTGACGACGTAGGCCGTGGGCTTCATGAGAGCGATGGCGCGCGCGTCGATGATGTGGCGGGTCTGCTCGGTGAGCGGGCAGTGCAGGCTGATGACGTCGCCCTGCTCGAGCGCCTCGTCAAGCGAGACGAGCTCTACGCCGTCGACCGGCTCGGCGTAGGGGTCGAAGGCGATGATGCGACCGAAGAACGGCGACATGAGGCGGATCGTTTCGCGGCCGATGCGCCCGGTGCCGATGAGGGCGAGCGTCGAGGTCGACAGGGCGTTGATGGGGCGCAGGGTGGGCCAGTCGCTCCACCGCCCTTCGCGCACGAGTGCATCCGCCGCGGCGATTCGACGCGTCGCGTTCAGGATGAGTGCGGCGGCGTGGGTCGCGACCTCTTCCTCGCAGTAGTCGGGCACATTGACGACCGGGATGCCCCGCCTGGATGCTTCGGCGAGGTCGATCGTGTCGACTCCGACCCCGTACCGTCCGATGATCCTCCAGGTGGGGTTGGCGTCGAACTCGGTCGCGCCGATGGTCGCGTACTGCACGAGGACCCCGTCGACGGGTGCCGCGTGCTCACGGGCATCCACGACCTCGACCCCGCTGGGCGCTGCCGCGGCGAGCTCGACGGCGATGCTGCCGTATGAGCTGTCGAGAACCGCGAGCGTGGGGGTCATTCAAAGCCTCTCAGATTTTGATACACCGTTTCATAATCCATCGAGGCTGTCAATCATTGTTCTGCGAAAAGCGAAAAGCCGCCGGTCAGGGCGGCTTTTCTGGGTCAGTGCTGGCTGGACGACCGTGTCGCTCACGCACGAGGGGTCGGCTCGCGACGCACCGAATGCGAGCTCGCGGCCGACCCGAGCGTGGCTAGTTGGTGTCGATCGCGCTCGCCTTGAGCAGCGCCGTGTTGGGGGCGTCGCACGCCTCGTAATCCGTGGTCGCCACGAAGATCGGGGCTCCGCCGCCCGGCAGGGCCACCGAGAAACCGGCGGCCGCGACCGGGTCGCAGACGTTGCCGGCCGACGTGATCGAGAGGATGGATGATGCGGCATTGCCCGGCTCGATCGTGATGAGCTGCACGGGCGAGGTCGAGGAGTCGTCGGTCGACGGCGCACCGATCGGGGTGGTCTGGTCGTCGCCGACGAAGCTCACCACGGGGTAGCCCTCCACCGTGCACGCGACGCTGCCCGTGTTGGTGAAGATGAGCGGCACGCGCGTCGTGCCCGCGGCCGTGTCGGGTTCGCCGAGGGTCACACCGGTGTCGCCGGGGGCGCACGCCTCAACCGTCGGGGTGGGGGTCGGCGTCGGAGTGGGGGTGGGGCTCTCGGTGGGGGTGGGCGTCGGGGTCGGCTCGGGGGCCGGGGTTCCGCGGCCGAAGAGCAACCAGAGTACGAGCGCGATGAGGGCAACACCGACGATCGCACCGATGACGATGACCACGGTCTTGGTGGTGTTGCGAGCGGGCGGCTCAGACTGGTGGCGGTGGTGCTCGGGCGGCGTAATGGGTGTTGTTGCGTCGGACACGAGAAATCCTCTCCCCAGATGAATGTGGGACCAGTGTGACACGACGCCCCACCTTCCAGCCGGATTCGGCGGACGCGGCTTTTTCATGTCTACGCTGTACACATGACTCTGATTCCGGTCACGACTGGGGTGTGGATGCACCAGAGCGAGTGCCTGATGAGCAACACGGTCATCGTGCGAGGCGACGAGGGCGTGCTCCTCGTCGACCCCGGCCTCACGACCGACGACCTGAACACCATCGCGCGCGACGTGCATGAACTCGAACAGCGAGTCGTCGCCGGATTCTCGACCCACCCGCACTGGGACCACGCGCTGTGGCACCCCGATCTCGGCGACGCCCCGCGATACGCGACCGCGCTTGGTGCCGCCGCGCTGGCGGAACTCCTTGAACAGCCCGACTGGGAGGCGCAGATCGCCGAAGGTCTGCCGCCCGAGATCGCCGCGGACGTTCCCCTGCACCTGCTCGGCCTAGTGGAAGGACTACCCGCGGGCGCCGACACCGTGCCCTGGGCGGGGCCGGTGGCTCGCATCATCCAGCATCGCGGTCACGCCGTCGGTCACGCGGCGGTGCTGCTCGACGACAGCGGGGTGCTGGTCGCGGGCGACATGCTCTCTGACGTGCTCGTGCCGATGCTCGCCATCCACGGCGGGGGCGACGGTGACCCGATCACGGACTACCTAGAGGCATTGCGGATGTTTGACGCCATTGCCGACCGTGTGACGACCGCGATCCCCGGCCACGGCAGCCCCGCCGACGGTCGCGAAACGCGGGCACGGATCGCACGCGACCGCGCCTACGTCGAGGCTCTCAGAGACGGTCGCGTCCCCGACGACCCGCGTCTGAGTGACCCGCTGCCCGGGTGGGAGTGGGTGCAGTTCATCCACGACGGGCAGGCGGCATGGGCGGCCGGGCTGTAGGTGGTTAGGCGATAGCCCGCTAGGAGCCCAGATCGATCCACGTCGTCTTGATGTTCGTGTACTGAGCGAAGGCCTCCAGACCCTTGTCTCGCCCGCCGAAGCCTGATTGCTTGTATCCGCCGAACGGGGTCGAGATGTCGCCCTCGCTGTATGCGTTAACGGACACGGTGCCTGCCTGCAGCGCCCTACTCACCCGATGGGCCACACTCACGTCTCGGGTGAACACGGATGCCGCGAGCCCATAGTCCGTGTCGTTGGCGAGGCGGATCGCGTCGTCTACGGTGTCGAATGGCATGACGCACAGCACGGGGCCGAACACCTCTTCGCGCATGATCACGGAGTCGACGCCGGCGTCGACGATCACCGTCGGGTGCACGTACCACCCTCCGCTCTGCGGCAAAGCCTGAGTGCCGCCCGCCGCGATTCGAGCGCCATCAGCCACGGCACCGTCGATGTAGCCCATAACGCGGTCGAATTGGGGTTTGTCGATTAGAGGGCCGACCAGGGTGTCCGGAGCATCCGCGGAACCCACCGTCCATCGCTCAGCCTCAGCGCACAACATCTCGACGACCCGATCGTAGATGGGGCGCTGAACGAGCACTCGCGATCCGCAGGTGCAGTTCTCGCCCATGTTGGCGAACGCGGCGATCCCGAGCTGCTCGACCACCGAATCAAGGTGGTCGACGGTGTCGGCGAAGACCACCTGAGGGCTCTTGCCACCGAGCTCGAGCGCAACTTCCTTGAGGTTGCTGTCGGCCGAATAGCGGAGAAAAGCTCGGCCCACCTCAGTCGAACCGGTGAAGGTCACCGCGTCGACATCAGGGTGGAGGCCCAGGGCGCGCCCGGCGACGTGACCCAACCCTGGCACGACGTTGAACACCCCATCGGGGACGCCCGCCTCGGTGGCCAGTTCGGCGATACGCAGCGCGCTGAGCGGTGTCTGCTCGGCCGGCTTGACGACCAGAGAGTTACCCGCCATGAGGGCCGGCGCCAACTTCCACGACAGCGTAGACAGCGGGAAGTTCCACGGGATCACCGCGCCGACGACCCCGATGGGCTCACGTGTGATGATCCCGACAGAGTTTGGGCGAGTGGGGGTGGTCGTCCCGAACCACGTGTCGGCCGCGTGCGCGTAGAAACGCAGGGCACCGATCACGTCCGGAATATCGCCCTCACGGCACGAGCTGATCGGCTTGCCCGCGTCACGAGAATCGAGCTCGGCGAATTCCTGCAGTCGCTCCTCCAGCAGGTCCGCCAACCGAAGCACGACATCGCGGCGCTCGGATGGTTCGATTCCGCTCCACACACCGGAGTCGAAGGCGCGGCGTGCTGCGTTCACCGCCACATCGACGTCCGACTCGTCTACCAGTGCGACTCGAGCGATGAGTGTCCCGTCGGAGGGGTTGATGTCATCGAGAGTGTCGGCTCCGTCGCGAACATAATGACGGCCGTCGATGTACGGTCGAACGATCGTGGAATCGGAATGCGTCATGCCTACTCCTCCGTGTGCTGGGCGTGGGTGTGGTGGGCGTGGTGGTCGTGACCCTGCGCGTGGTGGTCAGTACCGCACTGGGGTTGTTCCGGCGGAACATCCAGCGACGGGTTGCGATCGAAGAAACCGAAGGGTGCCAGGACGAAGCCTGCCCTCTCGACGGGCATGATCGGCCAATCCTCGAGCCGGGGAACGTGGGTGATGCCGAACGTGTGCCACAACACGATCTCCGTCGCCTCGAGGTTGCGCTCCTGCTGCACCCACGAAGGCAAACCCTCGTTCGCCGCGCTCTGGAACGGGTAGTCCCCGGCCGGGTACCGCTCGGCGTCATCAGCCGCGGTCACCCACACATCCGCGTACATGAACCCGGCACGCTTTCCAATGCTCGAGTCCCGCTCCGCGACCGGGGTCACCGGGCTCTTCGGCAGTAACTTGTACGCGACGGGTCGGCCCATCCGGTTCAGAGACGCCGGATTGACGACGCGCCAGTGGCGCGCTGCGGAGGGCTTCAGGTGTCTGCGGCTGTCGCGCTCGTTGGCAATGATCTCCGACTTCTCGATGAACGAGCCGCCGTAGGGGTTCAGTGGCCCTCGTTCCGGCGCGACCGCGTCGACCTCGTAGACCGAGTTACTGCCGCCATCGACGGAGAGGTCGATGCGGGCAGAGAATACATGCTGGTGGTGAGGCGCCACGAGTCCCGGTGCGACTACCGTGCCATGGAGTGCCGGCTGGTCTGCGGGTGCGGCGAGGGTCAGGACGATTCCCGTGAACTTCACCTCGAACTCGATGGAGCCATCAAGACCGAAGTACCAGTAATACCCGTACTCGTAGTTATCGATGGTGTAGATCGAGGACACCACGAGTCGTCGAGCCCGTCGCACCTCGACGCTGCCGTCCGTATCGGTGTGCTTCCACAGGATGCCTGCATCCTCCTCATGGATGCAGATCGCGTTCTCGATCGTGCGCACCTCTCCGAGGTTGTCGACATACGACGCGTCGAGGTAGCGGATCTCCCCCACGCAATCACACCCCAGGGAGAGCGAGTTCGAGTTGATGCCCATGAACACCTCGCCCGCGTCGAACGCATTCTTGCGATACGAACCAGGACTCGGGTCGGCGTACGGAATGACTAGCTCCGCCATCGAGAGACGACGCGCGATCGAGCGCTCCCGCCCGTGGTCGGAGTAGCGAATGTCGTGTAAAACGAGTCCCTCGCGCGGCGAGAAACCCACCCGGATGAGCCAGTTCTGCCAGCTGAGCTCGCGACCGGACATCCGAAAGCCCGCGCCGTTGGGTTGGGTGATCTCCAGCGCCGCCACCTCGCGGCGCGGGTGAACAACAGACGCGCGATAGTCCCCGGGTTCTTGAGGGATCGGGACCGCTTCGTGCTCTTCGATCTCCAGCAGCTCCATGCTGTCGAGGTCGATAACGGCGTACAGGCCGTGTATGGGGTGCGCGTACGGGTTGCCCTCGGGATGCTTGCGCTCCCACGCCGGGGTGTACACGACCCGACGACCCGCGAACCGATCTGGCAGAAGGCCGCCGAACGGCCAGGCCTCGAGGTGAATCTCACTCCCCTTGGCAAGACCCCGATCGCTCAGTCCGCGGCGGAACTGCTCGCTTGATCGAGCGAGGGTGAGTGCGGCATCCACCTGCGCGACCAACATCGGGGCACTCGCACCGGGGACGAGGCGGCGCGTCACAACACGCGCCGCTGTCTCCTCGACTTCCAGATCCAATTCAAAGAGCTCACGCGTCCCCTGTCGCCACATCGCCGCCCGGCAGCGGCGAGCAAGAAGATCGGTTACCGCATTCTTGCGTGGCGGCTCGATCAGGTCGACAGAGATGAAGAGATCCGACGGCATGTAGTCCGAGTCGGACCGCACGGCCTGCACGATGAGGCCGAGCTCCTCTCTGCTGAGAGGATCCGTGGGGTGGGCGGCAGAGGACGCGTGAGTGTTCGTGTGCATTGGATATGCGGTGGCTCCTATTCGGTGACCGACGCGCGGTCGTTGTTCGGGGAAGGAATCTCGCCTCGACCTTCCGGCGAATCGCCGTAGATCGGGTCAAGGATCCGCAAGTGGGTCGCTGCGCGAGGCCGCAGGTACACGAGCCAGTAGAGGAGAGACACAGCGACGATGATTCCTGCCACGAGCAGATCGCCGGGTGCCTGCAGGGTGACCAGGAAGATCGCGAATAGTGCCGCGAATGCGGGAATTACCGGCCAGATCGGCATGCGGTACGGGCGACGCATGTTCGGGAACTTGATTCGGGCCACGATTGCGCTCAGCGAGATGAGGACGAACTCGATCGCGACGACGGTTCCGATGATCGTTGCGAGCGTGTTCACATCGAAGAAGAGGATCAGGATGATCGATCCGACCCCCACGACGATCGACGCGACCCACGGCGTCTCGAGACGCGGGTGCACCTTCGCGAGCGGTCGGCTGATCGGCGCCGGCCACGCCATGTCCCTCCCCGAGCTGTACAGCACGCGCGAGAAGTAGGGGACCAGAGCGACGACACCGTTCATGACCGACAACGCGATTCCGACATTCACGACGGTGCTGAAGACGGGGCTGCCGAAGCTGTCGATGAGAACTTGCCAGGGGGTTGCCGACGTCGTGAATTCGGCAAGGTTGGTCGCGCCGATGAGGCCCGCGGTGACGGGGATGACGGCGGTGACGATGGCGACGCCGAGGGCGATAAAGACCGACTTGGCAATGCCGCGCGGGTCGCCCTTCGTCTCTTCAGAGAAGAGCAGCGCTCCCTGGAAGCCGTTGTAGGCAAAGGCCGCCACGGCCACCCCGGCAATGAGGGCGCTCCACGGGAGTGGACTGGCCACGAGGGTGGTGGGGTCCCACACGGTCGGGCTGACGACGGCGTCGAGTCCACGTTGGGAATGAATGAACCCGAGCACGGTGACGAAGGCGACGACCCCGATCTCGAACGTGAGGAGCACAGCCACCGCGCGCGATGTGAACTTCACTCCGATGATGGAGATCACGACGCCGACCCCGATCACGGCCGCCCCAAGGATTCGTGCATCGATGACGACGATCGAGTTGAGGTATCCCGCTATAGCGAGAGCGACCACCGCGGGGATGAGGAACGCCTGGATCGGTCCCGTGAGTATGAGCGAGATGAATCCGAGGGCTCTGCCCAGAGTCTTCGACACGATGGTGTAGTCACCACCGGCGATCGGGAAGGCCGACCCGAGCTCTGCCCAGCAGAATGCCATGGCGATGCCGAGCAGGCCGCCGATCATAAGCACCCAGAATGCTCCGGTACCAGCGAGGTTGAAGAGAACGGGTGCGATGGCAAATACGACTACTGCGGGAGTGATCGCGGCAACGCATAGGGCTGCGTTGCCCAATACGCCGAGCTCGCGACGAAGCTCCTGCTTGTATGCCGAGCGGCTGTGCTCGGTTGGTGCGGACATAGTGCTGCTCCTTTCGTTGAGATGAATTCGATGGGAGGAGATGAGTTCAGGGCCGGTCGAGAAGCCGACGGGGGTTGTCGATCAGCATCGTGTCGAGCTCGGTTTCAGAGATGCCTTCCGCACGAAGCAGCGGGAGGATGCGCCGCAGCAGGTGGTCGTAGCCGAACCCACCGAACCGGCGCGTGTGGATTTTTGTGAAGACGTCGCACGCCAGCACGATCTGTGCCGCGTGTCCGTCCCGGAGCAAGGGCAACAGCACTTCGAGACGTTGATCGTCTGCGGGATCTTTGAACAGCCCGTTGAAGGCGTAATCGGATCCGAAGGTGTCGTAGGCGATCGTCGAGCCCGTCGCGATCATGTCACGGTGATAAGCGAGATCGAGATGCTCATCGACATGGCCGAGCACGATGCGATCTGCCGTCACGCCCCGCTCGGCGAGGAACTCGAATACGGCAACACCATTGGTCCCCCGCGCGTCGAGGTGGATCGAGATGGATGACCCGGTGCGAACGGCGGCATCGGCCGCCGCCGCGAGCACCTTCCACTCGCGAGGAGTCACAGGATCGCTCGTCCCGATCTCGCCGAGCAATGCGGCGCGGATGCCCGTGCCATCGAGCCCATCGACGAGTTCCGAGGTGAAACGATCCGCGAGTTGTGTCTCCGTGCTTGTCTCAACCCAATCGGGGTGAGCGGCATCGACGTAGCAACCCGACGCGGCCATGATGTGCACCCCCGACCGACGACTGATGTCGGGCAACTTCGACACGTCCCGACCGAGTCCGTCGTTCGAGAGGTCGACAACACCCGAACCCCCGACCTCGGTGATCAGGGCAAGCTCTTCGGCGGCCGCATCGACGTCATCGAGCACGAGGTTGTCCGGGTTTCCAATGAGGTTCCACCGGTGGTAACCGAAGTTCTCGAGCCGAACCACGCCGTCAGCGGGGCCAGCCTCGCTTGAGGGCTCGTACCAGACGCGGGCGTCTATGAGTACGTGCTCATGCATGCTGGTACGCCCGAGGTCTGTCGGCTCAATGGGTCCGAGGACTGTGTGGATCGGCACTGATCTGTCTCCCGTCTGACTGTCGTGAACTCTAAGGGAATAGCAAAGAAAAAGCTACATGTTCATTCAGTCGATATGTTCGTTTGTACGCGCTCGTCGGGCGAGCGGCTCGAAGTACAGTTGCAGCATGTCGCACCCCGACCGATTGCCCGTAGTCGCCATCACCTATGCCGCGGATGAGCTGGATGAGTTCATCCACTGGCGGCTGATGTTCGAGGGATTGGTTCACGCGGGGATCGTGCCACTCGCAATCGACTGCAGTGCACCATCCGCAGCCGTGTCAGAAATCGTGCAGATGGCCGATGGGTTGATCATCAGCGGTGGCGTGGATGTTGACCCTGCCCTGTATGGCGGCAACGCCTCCGACCCCGCACTAGGGCAGATCAATCGTGACCGCGATAGCAACGAGGCGGCGGCCTTTCACTCGGCCCTCTCGATCGGACTGCCCGTGCTCGCGATCTGCCGTGGCGCTCAACTCACCACTGCGCTGCTCGGCGGACAACTGCACATCGACATTCCCCGGGACGCCCCCGGCCCACTCAATCATGCGCCCGGCGAGGAGGCCCTCGACCGTGCCGCACACCCGGTCACGGTATCGGCCCCCAGCCTGCTCGCGAAACTCCTCGAGCGGTCTGGTGAGATTGCCGTCAATAGCGAACACCATCAGGCAATATCGGTCATCGCGCCAGGCGTCGAGGTTACTGCTCTCGCACCCGACGGCACCATCGAGGCTTTCGAAGACCCCGCCCGCCGCCTCGTCGCCGTGCAATGGCACCCCGAGGTGCTCTGGGCGACCGAGACTCACGCCTCCGCGCTACTGCGCAACTTCGGCGAGTGGTGCACTCGTGTGAAGATGGAGCGCTGACGACAGGAGAACGGCCGTGGCGGTACCGAGGATCGTACTCACGGACGAGCAGCGCGCTGAACTGAAGGCCGCTGCCGCTTCGTCCACCACCTCGACACGAATGGCGACGCGCGCGCGCATCGTGTTGGCGTTGGAGCAGAACTGGAAAGTCAAGGATGTCGCCCAGGCGCTGGGGGTGTCCGCGCCGACGGTGACACTGTGGCGCAACCGCTATCTCGAGAATGGACTCGACGGCTTGGCCGACCGCCACGACGGCGGGGGCTCGGATGCCGAACTCTTGAGACTCCTCGACGCGGCCGAACGCACCGTGAGCCGTCGCGGCTTCTGCGAGACACGGATCTCTGACATTGCGTTCGAGGCGGGTGTGTCGACGTCCCTCATCATGTACTACTTCGATTCCCGACAAGAGACACTCGTTCGCGCGATGCTGCACGCGAATCGTCGCGCGGCGAGCCGATTCGAGGACGAGCTTTTCGGGGGAAGCACGGAGGCAATGCACCGGCTGGCTACCTTCATCGAGCGCATCGTGCCAGCCAAGGGCAGTCGGCTCGACGAATACCTGCTTGAACTCGATCTCCTGGCGCATGCCCGTCAATACCCGGAGTTCGTGAACATCTGGGACGAGCATCAGCGGCGGTGGATCGACGGCTTGGCGCGCATCATCGAGGACGGCATCACCGCGGGTGTCTTTGGCTCCGTGGCAGACGCCCATGAGCTGGCACAGAGCGCGCTGGCGATGATCGATGGGTTCGGCTTTCAGGTTGCGATGGGATCGACCATCGTCACCCGAGCAACCATGATCACTGCGGTCACGGGATACTTCGCCATGCGCTTAGGGATTGCGCAGTCAGCGTTGATCCGAAAGTAGTAGCTGAATCTAAATTCAGGAGCTACCTTTGCATTTGTGAATGCCGACTTGACGCTGCCGTCCATTGTGCTGATGGTCATCAGCGTCGGCGCGGCAGCCTTCCTCCCCGCGGGATACTTGTCGGCAGTCCCCGGCACGGCGGCAATCGCAGCGATGATCGACCGGGCAAGCCCGTCGCCGCACATCCCGTCGGTATCGTGGTTCTGCATCATCCTGGCGCTCGTTCTCGCGAGCGCGGCCGTAAGTCGGGCGCACCGCGGCAGGCGGCTCAGACGCCCCGACCCCGCGGCGAGCGCACACTCGGCTCATGATGCGATCAGCGGCTGCGGAACACTCCTGATGGCTGCGCTTCTTCTCCACGTCGACCCCTCCGACGGCAGCCTCGGGCATGCGAGCCACCTCTTCTTAGACTCCCGCACACTCATGGTGCTAGCGGTCGGATACGGCATCGCCTGCGCCATCGGTCTCTACGGTGCGTCACGGCGCGGTCGTGCTGCCGTTGTCGAAATGGCGGGTATGGGCTCCTCGGTTATCGTCATGGCTGCTGCCATGACGTAGCCCACTGGCCGCCACCGCCTCAGCGTCGCCGCGCCGTGAACACGACGTGCAGCAGCGGCAGCGCCGATGCCCCCATGAGCACCCAGCCGAGCACCTCGTCGGTGGGACGCAGCAGCACCCCGGCGACGAGCAGTCCCGCGAACACGATCCCCGACGCGACGCGGCTGAGACCGCGGTCGAGAGACCGCAACCTGCGGTCGAGTTCGGGCGTGCGCACCGCCACCTGACCGCGGTCGATGCGGGTCGCTAGTTCGTCGAACCGCCGGGGGAGCCTCGCCATCGTCGTCGCGAATTCGACCGCGCGCTGGCCGAGGTCCCGCACGAAGCCCTCACCTGAGCCGGCAAGGACCGTGCGCGCGAACGGGTCGATCGCGTCCCACATGTTGAAGTCGCGGTTGAGGGAACTCGTGACCCCCGAGATGAGGGAGATGGTGCGGATGAGCAGCAGAAAGCTCTCCGGAAACTGGAACGGCATCGCCCGAATCGTCTCGCCGAATTGGCGGGCGAACGCCTCCATCTCACGCTGATCGATGGCACGCAGTTCGGCGACGCCCATGCCGCCGAACCGGTCGAAGAGCGTCGTCATCACGCGCTCCAACTCATCGGTGTCGGCGGTCGGGAGCAGAACGCCGAGCCCCTCGAGGGCGGCGATGAGCGCGCGTCCGTCGCGCGCGACGGCGGCGAGGATGAACGTGCGCAGACCCGAGCGCAGGGAGTCGGGGATCTCGCCCATCATGCCGAAGTCGATGAACGTGAGACGCCAAGATTCGTTCGGCCCCGGCGTCACGAAGATGTTGCCGGGATGCGGGTCGGCGTGGAAGAAGCCGTGCACGAAGATCTGCTCGAAGGTGACCCTCGCGAGTTCGTTCGCGACCTCCGCGGGGTCGATGCCGACGCGGGCGAGACCGGCGACATCCGTGATCTTGAGTGCCGAGACGTCGGAGAGGGTCAGCACACGAAGGGAGGTGCGGTCCCACACCACCGTGGGGGCGGCGACGCGGGCATCATCCGCAAAGTTGCTCGCGAAGCGCTCCGCGTTCTGGGCCTCGTGCAGGTAGTCGATCTCCTCGAGACTCGTGGTCGCGAATTCCTCGACGAGGGCGGGGGCGTCGGCACGTGAGGAGACGAGCCGAACGCGAGCGAGCCAGCGCGCCACGCGGCGCAGGGCGGCCAGGTCGACGGCCACGATCTTCTCGATGCCGGGGCGCTGCACCTTGACGACGACATGCTCGAAGCCGAGGTCGGCGGCAATGCCCGGCGAGACTCGGGCCCGGTGCGCCTGACCGAGGGATGCCGCGGCGAGCGGGACCTCGTCGAACTCGGCGAACGCCCGCTCGAGCGGCATGCCCAATTCGGCTTCGACCTGCCTGCGGATATCGGCGAACACCTCGGGCGCGACCTCATCCTGAAGGCCCTCAAGCTCGCGAGTGATCTCGGGCGGCAGCACGTCGAGTCGGGAGGAGAGAAACTGGCCCACCTTGATCATGAGTCCGCCGAGTTCGGCCGCGAGCCCGTGGAAGCGACGGGCGAGCTTCTGCAGGCGAGGGATGCGACCGCGCGCCGAGAACCGCGCGAGGCCGAACCGCGGCAGAACGAGCTCGAACCACCAGGCCTGCACCATCGCCCGGGCCGCGAACCGCATGATGCGGCGGTAGCGGGCCCGGAACGCTCGGTCGGCGGGGTGGGAGGTGTCGCTCACTCCTCGGCGAGGATCGCGTAGAGCTTGCGGCGTGCGTCATCCACGATCGCGATCGCCCGCTCCCGCTGCTCGGCGGTGCCGCTGTGCGCCACCTGACCGAGCGCCTGGGCGAGCTTCGCACCCGCCTTCGGCAGTGCCGCTCGTTCCTCGGCCTGCTCGCGGATGCGGCTGTGATCCCACGGGTGGGGCTTGCTCGCGCCCTCGGCCGCGGCTGCCCTTCCCGCCTCGGTGAGCGAGTAGACCTTGCGCTCCCCCACCTGCTCAGAGCTCACGAGCCCCTCGTCGGCAAGCAGCTGCAGGGTGGGGTAGATCGAGCCGGGGCTCGGCTTCCACGCACCGCCACTGCGGGCCTCGATGGCCTGGATGATCTGGTAGCCGTGCATCGGCTCCACCATGAGCGCCGCGAGGATGGCCGTGCGAATGTCACCCCGCCCCATACGCCCGGGCGGACGCGGCGTGAACGCCTCACGAAGGCCGTCGACGGCCTCCCAGATGTCGAAGTTGGTGGTGTCGGGCATCCGCATGATGTGCCTCCTGTGTCGGCGTAGCGATAGTTAACGATACATCGCTAGAGGGGTGGATGCCCTGGGTGCCGATCAGCGGATCTTCGCCGCGACCTGCGGCAGCGGCCGCCCCTTCGGCGCGTGCCCGCCTTCCCCCCCTCCCCTCTCCTCTCCTCTCCTCCCGAAATGACGGAGATCTGGGGCTCTACGAGCGTGTTGGGCGGCGGAAACGGGTGTCCGGTCCGAATCTCCGTCATTTCGGAAAGCGAAAGGGAGGGGGAGGGAAGGGGGAGGGAACGGGGGAGGGCAGCGGGGGGCGGCGTGCTAGTGATGCTCCGGCAGCAGTGGCGCATCCCAGCCGGCATCGCGACCGAGATGCGAGGCGCGGGCCACGGCGGCTGCCCCGAATTTGTCGCGCAGGTGATCCAGCACCGCATCGATGCGGTCGCCCCCGTTGTCCCAGTCGATCGGCAGTTCGAGCTGCACGCTGTCTGCCCGCGACAACTGCGCGAGCGAAATACCGATAAGGGTGATCCCGCGCTCGGCGATAAGCGGCGCGGATGCTGCGAGCAGCTGCCGCGCGATGACGAGCAGTCGCGCGGTGCGGTCGGTCGCCTGCCCCACCGATTGCGATCGCGTCGCCCGGGTAAAGTCACCGAATCGCAGCCTCAGCACGACCGTGCGGCACACCCGCTCGCCGTCGCGCAGCCGCCGACCGAGACGGTCGATGATCTGGGTGAGGTAGAGGTCGAGCTCCTCGGGGGTGCGTGGCTTGCTGCCGAGCGCCCGCTGGGAGCCGATGGATGACCGCCGCCGGGTCGTGTCGACCGGCCGAGGGTCTCGCAGCCGGGAGAGCGCGTGCAGGTGCGCGCCGGCCGCCCTGCCGAGCAACCTCTCGGCGGAGGCCGCCTCGAGCTCCGCGAGCTGACCCACGGTGCGGATACCGAGGCGATGCAACTTCTCCGCCGTGACCTTGCCGACCCCCCACAGCCGCTCGACGGGTAGCGGGAGCAGAAACTCTTCTTCGCGCGACGGCTCGACGATGAGTAGCCCATCCGGTTTGCTCACCGCACTCGCGACCTTCGCGAGGAACTTGGTGCGGGCCACGCCCACCGAGATGGCGAGGCCGACTTCGGTGCGCACGCGCTCGCGCAGCCGCACCGCGACCTGCTCGGGCGTGCCGGCGATGTGGCGTAGGCCGCCGACCTCGAGGAAGGCCTCGTCGATGGAGATGCCCTCGACGAGTGGCGTGGTGTCGCGGAAGATCGCGAAGACGTCTCTGCTCGCCTGCGAGTAGGCCTCCATGCGCGGGGGCACGATGATCGCCTCCGGGCAGAGATCGCGCGCCTGACGTCCACCCATGGCGGTGCGCACTCCGCGCGCCTTCGCCTCGTAGCTCGCGGCGAGAACCACGCCACCACCGACGATCACCGGCCGTCCGCGCAGCGCGGGGGCGTCGCGTTGCTCGACCGACGCGAAGAACGCGTCAAGGTCGGCGTGCAGCACGGTCGCTTCGCCCCGCATGCCGCCTCCCTCGCGCCTGTTCCCTCGCCTGCTGTTGCGACGGATCATCGCAGCGACGGACGACAGGTGCGAGCATTAACAGGTGACTGCAAGGTCACCTATTGTGGCGACGTGGGTACAGATGCCGTGATCGCCGCGATCGCGGACCCGTCGCGCCGCCGCATCCTCGATGCCCTGCGCTCCCGCGATGGGCTGAGCGTCGGCGAGCTCACCGCTGCTCTCGCACCGCTCGGACGACACGCGGTGCTCAAACACGTAGGAGTGCTCGAGGGGGAAAAACAATGAACGACCGCGTCTACGAAGTGACGACGACGGCAACACCCGAGGCGGCGTGGGCCGCGCTCACCGATCCGCACACCGTGCGTCGCTACTACTACGGCACCGCGCCGCGCACGACGTGGGAGGTGGGCTCCCCCATCGAATTCGTCGACGACGACGGCGACGCGCAGATCGTCGGCGAGGTGCTCGAGTTCGATCCCCCGGCCAGGCTCGCGCACACGTTCATCGCGACCTGGTACGGCGGGCGCGACGACCAGGGGTCACTGCACTGGGAGATCGCGCCGACCGACGAGGGGTGCCGCATCACGCTCATCCACCGCGGGGCTCAGGCCGATACGCGCGAGGGGTCGGAGACGGCCGACGGTTCGCGCGAGATCATCGAGGCGCTCAAGAAGCTGCTCGACGACGCCTGAGACGCGACCCGCCGCGGGATCCGCAAGAGGCTACGGCGCCTTCTCCGGCGGAACCACCTTGTTGAACCCGGTCACCGGTTGTCCCTCGTCGAAGCTCTGCGGCTGCTTTCTGAAGCCGCGCGTGATGACGATGAGGTAGACGAAACCGATGACCGCCCACACGCTGCCCGCGATGAGGGCATCGGCGTGCAGTTGGCTCCACAGGATGCCCGTGAGCAGCATCGCAATGCCGGGCATCACGATGTAGGTGATGATATCGCGCGGGGTCTTGCGGCGCCCCTCGCGGATCGCGAAGTGGGCGATCACCGAGGCGTTGACCGCGGTGAAGGCGATGAGTGCACCGAAGTTGATGAACGCGGCGATGAGTTCGAGCGAGAAGGTCATCGCGAACAGCGACACGGCGCCCACGAGAACGACGTTGAAGATCGGGGTGTGGGTACGTGGGCTCACGTATCCGAAGAAGCGGCGCGGCAGCACCGAGTTGCGGCCCATCACGAGCAGCATGCGCGAGACGCTCGCATGGGAGGCGAGCCCCGACGCCGCTGTGGCCGCGAAACCGGCCGCGACGAAGATGATCTGGAAGAACGGGCCGCCCACGATGAGCCCGATCTGGGGAAGCGGGTCATCCGTGAACTCGCCGAACGGGCCGTTGTCGGGGAACCGCAGCTGGGTGAGATACGACGCGACGAGGAAGATTCCGCCACCGATGAGAACGGTGAGCAGGATGGCGCGCGGCATCGTCTTGACCGTCTTCGCCTCTTCTGTGTACATCGTCACGGCGTCGAAGCCGATGAACGAGAAGCACACGATCGTGGCACCGGTGAGTACCGCACCGAGCGCGACATGGTCGCCGAAGAAGGGTCGCGAACTGACGAGCGTGCCAGCGCCCTCGCCCTGAAGCAGTTGAGCGATGACCATCACCGCGAAGATGACCATGACGGTGATCGCACCGACGAGCAGGATCATGTTCACGTTCGAGGTGCTGCGCATCGACACGGCGATGATGGTCGTCACGACAAGGCAGTAGACGACGACGGTGACCCACGGCGGCAGATCCGGGAAGACCTGCTCGAGGTAGAGCCGGATGATGAGCGCATTCACCATCGGAAGAAGCAGGTAGTCGAGCAGAGACGACCACCCGATCATGAAGCCCACATTGGGGTGGATCGACTCGCGCGCGTACGTGTACGCAGAGCCCGCCTGCGGAAAAACCCGCACCATCTTGCCGTAGCTGATCGCGGTGAGCAGCATGATCGCGAGTGCCACCGCGTAGGCCGCGGGCACCGAACCGTTGGTCTGCTCCGACACGATCCCGAAGGTGTCGAAGACGACGGTGGGGGTCATGTAGCCGAGACCGAGACCCACGATGGCGATGAGGCCGAGTGAGCGCTTGAGACCCGACCCGGTGCGGGTAGACGTCGTTGTCATGCGCTCACATTAGTGGGTGTGCGAAGCGCGCGATGAACGCGCCGGGCTACAGTCCTTGAGCCATCCGGTAGTAGGAAGCATTGGCGCGCATGGTCTCCCGAAAACTCGCCAGCGTCGTCGACTCGTCGATGACGAGCAGCTCGACACCCACCATCTCCGCGTAGTCGCGAAACGCCTCCACACCCACGGCTGAGGTCATCACGGTGTGGTGCGCCGCGCCGGCTTCCAGCCACGCACCCGCACTCGTCGCGAGGTCTGGGGTGGGACGCCAAAGCGCATGACCGACCGGGAGGTGAGGCATGGGTTCGGGGAGGGGAACGTTCTCCACCACGTTCGCGACAAGCCTGAACCGATCCCGCATATCGCTCATGGCAACGACGAGCGCGGGGCCGGGGTCGGCGGTGAACACGAGTCTGACGGGATCGGGCTTACCACCGATGCTCAGCGGGTGAACCTCCAACCGCGGTTGAGTGGTCGTGAGGCTGTGGCTTACCTCGAGCATGTGGGAACCGAGGATGAGTTCGTTGCCGGGTTCCAGGTGATACGTGTAGTCCTCCATGAGGCTTGCCCCACCAGGCAGGCCCTGGCCCATGACGTTGGCGAGGCGCACGAGAATGGCGGTCTTCCAGTCCCCCTCCGCCCCGAAGCCATACCCGTCAGCCGTAAGCCGCTGCACCGCCAGACCCGGCAGCTGCGGCAGGTCGCCGAGGTCTTCGAAATCGGTGGTGAACGCACCGAATCCACCCTCGACCAGAAACGACCTCAAGCCGAGCTCGATGCGCGCTGCGTCGCGCAGTGACTCCCGCCGGTCGCCTCCCTCACGCAGCTCCGGCGACAGGGAGTACAGCTCGTCGTACTCGGCCAGCAGTACGTCGACGTCTGAGGTGGCTGCTGCGGCCACGGCATCCGCCAGCTCATTGACGCCCCACGTGTTGACCTGAACACCGAACCGGATCTCGGCCTCGGTCTTATCCCCCTCGGTGACCGCGACGTAGCGCATGTTGTCCCCGAAGCGAGCCAGCTTCAGTGCACGAATGGCCGCGTGGCCGACGGCGGCACGGCACCATGTTTGCACCTCTGCCGTCACCCGCGGGTTGGACACGTGGCCGACCACGATCTTCTGGCGCACCGCCATTCGAGCGGCGATGTACGCGAACTCCCGGTCGCCGTGGGCGGACTGATTGAGGTTCATGAAGTCGAAATCGATGGAGCCCCACGGGAGGTCGCGGTTCGACTGCGTGTGCAGGTGCAGCAGAGGCTTCTGCAGGTGACTCAGACCAGATATCCACATTTTCGCGGGCGAGAACGTGTGCATCCACACGATGACCCCGACGACGCGGTCACTGCTCTCGGCGTCAAGAAGGGTGCGTCGAATGGACTCCGCATCGATCACCACGGGTTTCCAGACAAGGGTGAGCCCATTCACCATCGTCAGAGAGAGCTCGTGGGCGATCGCGCGAGACTGACGTTCCACGTCGTTGAGCGTCTCTTGCCCATAGAGGTCGAGGCTGCCCGTGACAAACCACACCTCACTCCCCTCGTACGCATCGGCGGGGTGGCGCATCATGTCGGTCTCCTGTCGGTCGGTGTGTGGTGGCGTTCGGCGGAATCACGAAGAACGGCAGCCGCCTCGTCGATCACCGCCGACAGCGCCTGAGGATCATGGGCGAATCGGCCCAGGAAGAGGCCATCCACATGGCCGCGATACGTCTCGAGTACCCCCGGTCGCGCGGCGCCGCCATAGATGACCGCACTGCCTACCCGGTCGGGCATCGCGCGAAGTTCGCTGCGCAGGGCATCGCACACCTCCCTGACCCTCTCGAGCGGGGCCGGCTCGTCGGCGCCGATCGCCCAGGTCGGTTCGTAGGCCACGAGCACGCCGCCGCCGGGCGCAGAGCCCAAGGCCGAGTGCAGCTGGGCAACCACATGACGGGCCGCTTCCGTCGAGGTGAGGCCGGCCGGTTCGCCCAGACAGATCAGGGGCGTCAAACCGTTTCGCAGAATCGCGCTCGTCTTTGCGGCCACGATCTCGTCACTCTCGCCGAACAGGTCACGGCGTTCCGCGTGGCCGACCTCGACCAGGCTCACGCCCACCTCGGCGAGCTCGGCTGCGCTGACCTCACCCGTGTACGCGCCGGAGTCCTCGGTGGCGCCGTCTTGCGCTCCCACCAGCACGGCGGTGCCCCGAAAAGCGTCGAGAGCCGAGGTCACCTGCAGGTGGGTGGGCACCACGAACAGCACGATGTCTCCACTCAACACGGCAGGATGGATCGCGCTCGTCTTCGCGACCTGGCGAAACCAGTCGCGGCCCGCACCAAACCCGAAGTACATCTTCAGGCTCACCCCGATGTAGAGAGGGGTCTGTGCCCTCAGCACGACCCTGTCGCCTCGTAGCGCTCGATGACAGCGACCTTCTCGGCTGAGGGCGAGCTGTCGTCGAAGCGATAGCCCAGCCACTCGCGCACCAGGCGGCGTGCGAGCTCGATACCGACGACACGTTGACCGAGCGTCAAGACCTGCGCGTTGTTCGAGAGAACTGCCCGTTCCACCGAATAGCTGTCATGCGCTGTCACCGCGCGCACGCCGGGCACCTTGTTGGCGGAGATTGCTACGCCCAGCCCGGTGCCGCAAATGAGGAGGGCGCGGTCGGCTTCACCGCGGGCGACCTGCTCGGCGGCCGCGATCGCGACCCGGGCGTAGGGCGCGTGCCCGTCGGCATCCACCCCAATGTCGACCACCGAGGAGACCTGGGCGCTCGCGCGCAAGTCCCGCACCAGGATGGTCTTGTACTCGTACCCCGCGTCGTCACTGCCGACGACGATGCGCCACCCGTTCGGCATCAGTCGACTCCAGCCGGATGGAGGGCCGCGAGCGACTCGGCAACCGCCGTGACAATCACGGAAAGGGAGACAGCGCCCGGATCCGGCGTGCCGAGGCTGCGCTCCGCGTGTGGGCGTGCGCGGCCCTTGCGCGGAATCAGCTCGGCGGTTGCGCGGGCGGCATCGGTCGCGGCGAGCGCTGCAGTGGAGACGGCCTCACGGGCGGATCGCCCCTCATCGAGGCAGCGCTGCAGAGTCGTGGTGAACGGGACGAGGGCGTCGACCATGGTCTTGTCACCCACCTCGGCTCCGCCACGGATGCCGATGACCGACGCCGCCTCGGCGACGAGTGCTCCCCACGACCGTCGGTCGGGCACGTGCTCGTCCCCCAGCGCCTCGCCGAGCGCCCGGATTCCGGCGCCCCACAGTGCTCCGGAGGTGCCGCCCGCGTCGAGAGACCAGGCGTCCCCGGCACGCACGAGCAGGGTTCCCGCACCTGCGCCGAGCAACTCGGATGCCTGGGCTGCGGCCAGCGCGGCATCCACACCGCGCATCATGCCGATGCCGTGATCGCCGTCGCCGGCAACCGCATCGAGACGACCGAACTCCTCCGACTCCCGCGCAACGGCGAGCGCAGCCGCGGCGAGCACCGAGACGACCTGCTTCGCCAGATCCCGTGACTCGGCCGAACCGGCGGAAGTGGACGTCGACAGGGAACCCGTGGAGGCGAGTGCCCTGTCGACGGGTATGGCCGGGGCGCTGCGGCGGAAAGACGGTGCATCCGCGGGCGCGCCCCAGAGCTGAAGAAGCTCGTCGTCTGGCCAGAACAGTGAAAGAGAGACGCCCGCCATATCGAAGCTCGTGCAGAACTCTCCGACCTGCGGGTCGACCACGGTCAGCCCAGCCTCCTCGAGCAACAGGGCGATGCGACGGTAGACGACGAACATCTCCTCGTACTTGACCGACCCGAGTCCATTGAGCACGGGTATCACCCGGGTACCGAGGTCGAGCGTCACGCCGGGGGGCAGTTCGTCGAAGAGCCGCTGAACGAGCACCTCAGCGAGCTCGTCCGCGGTGGGCAGCGCGGTCTCGGCGATACCCGGCTCGCCGTGGATACCCATCCCCAGGGCCATTCGTCCCGCCGGAACCGTGAACAGGGGCTGCGGCGCTCCCGGAAGGGTGCACCCCGAGAAGGCCGCGCCAAGCGTTCGGGTGCGATCGTTGGCGAGGCTCGCGACCCTCCTGACCTCATCGAGTGGGTAGCCGGCGTCCGCGGCCGAGCCCGCGCACTTGAACACGATGAGATCGCCGGCGATCCCTCGGCGCAAGTGCCGCTCGTCGACCCCCGCGCTCGAGATGTCATCGGTGACGACGACCGTCTCGCACCGAAGCCCGCTCGTTCGCAGTTGTCGCTGACCCTCGTCGAAGTTCAGTACGTCACCGGCGTAGTTTCCGTAGCACAGCAGCACTCCGCCGCCGCGTTCGGCTGCCTGGGCCACCGACACCACCTGGGTGGCGGCTGGCGACGCGAACAGGTTGCCCATCACCGCGCCCGAGGCTAGACCCCGACCGACCATTCCGGCGAAGGCCGGGTAGTGGCCGGATCCACCACCCACCACAACGGCCACGTGACCATCGGGTTGTGGTGCCCTGCGCACAACGCCGCCATCCACCGCGCGAACGTAGGCGGAGTGCGCGGCGATGAAGCCTTCCGTCATCTCCTTGGCGAAGTCGCGGGGGTCATTGGTCAGCGTGGTCACGGCATCCTCCTCACTCTTCGGGTTTTACGCGACCACACGGCCGTCGGCGCTCACGCGCACCATCCCCCACGAGACGGGAGGGAGCGTGAAGCTGAGCTGGCCGTCGACCAACCGCGCGGTGTCGTTGGACTGCGGCACCACGCGCTCGGGCTCGGTGGGCGTGTTCGTGACGTACGGGTCGGGGTCGGCGAGCATGACGGACTCCACCACGGAGGTAGGGCCGGGGTGCTGCAGATCCACACGGATCTCGGCGGGCTCGTCGATCGAGCGGTTCACCGCGAACACCGCGTAGAGTCCCGTCTCGTCGTCGTAGGTCGCAGCGGCATCGACGATCGGTGCCGAGCCGTAGTCCGCGGTCTCGTACGAGTCGCACGTCACCCGGGCATCCAGTGAGACACCTCGTGCCCAGCGCGAGGTGAGGGCGAACGGATAGAAGGTGGTCTGCCGCCAGACGATTCCGCCGGCCTCGGCGCGAATGGGCGCCATCGTGTTCACGAGCATCGACTGGCACGCTGCGGTCACGCGGTCGGCATGCTTCAGCAGCGAGATCAGGATGTTGCCGACGACGACCGCGTCGGCAACCGAGTAGATGTTCTCGGCGACTCGGGGTGCCACCGGCCAATCGCTCCCCGCAATCTCCTCGCTGCGGTAGATGCCGACGTCGCCGGTGATCCCCTCCTCGATGTACCAGACATTCCACTCATCGAACGAGATGTTGATCGTCTTGTCGCTGCGCTTGAGGGCCTTCACGTGGTCGGCCGTCGCGACGACCGACTCGATGAATCGGTCCATGCTCGTGGTCGACGCGAGGAACGAACCGAGGTCGCCGTTCTTCTCCTCGTAGTAGGCGTGACACGAGATGTAGTCCACGTCCCCATAGGTGTGCGAGAGCACGGTGCGCTCCCAGTCCCCGAAGGTAGGCATGTAGTGGTGGGATGACCCGCACGCCACGAGTTGCACGTCGGGGTCGAACTGACGCAGGGCCTTAGCGGTGCGGGCAGCGATCGCGCCGTAGTCATCCGCGCTGCGGTAGCCGATCTGCCAGGGACCGTCCATCTCGTTGCCGAGAAACCACGTCCTGATGCCGAAGGGCTCGGTACGACCGTTCGCCACTCGACGATCGGCGAGCGCAGAGCCCGGTTGACCGTTCGCGTACTCGATGAGATCGAGCGCCTCCGCAGTTCCCCGTGTGCCGAGGTTGACAGCGAGCATGAGCTCGGCGCCCAGTTTCTCGACCCACGACGCGAACTCGTGCAGACCCACCTCGTTTGTCTCGGTCGAGTGCCAAGCCAGGTCGCGACGGCGGGGACGCTCCTCGCGGGGACCCACCCCGTCTTCCCACTTGTAGCCGGAGACGAAATTGCCGCCGGGATAGCGGATGCCGCTGAGGCCGAGCTCCCGAGCGACCTCGAGCACATCGCCGCGGAACCCCTCGGCGTCAGCGGTCGGGTGTCCCGGCTCGTAGATGCCGCCGTACACGGCTCGACCCATGTGCTCGATGAACGATCCGAAGAGCCGACGATTCACCGCGCCCACGGTGAAGGCCGGGTTGATGGTCAAGCGTGCGGGGGGCATGAGGTTCCAATCTGTGAGGTCGGGTGAGTCGAAGTCGGGTGGTCTGCGCCGTTCATCCCTTGAGTCCGCCCTCGGTGAGGCCGGCGAGAATCCGTCGCTGCGCGAAGAGGTAGATGATTACCAGCGGAGCGCTCGTCATCACCAGGTGCGCGAAGACGAGGTTCCAACTCAGGCCCGAGACAGACGCCGACGCGAAGGAGTACAGGGTGAGCGGCAGCGTGGCGTTCGCGGAGGTCTTCAGCAGGAGTTGGCCGAAGAAGAAGTCGTTCCAGACGACGATCACGATGAGCACTGCACCGACCAGCAGGATGGACCTCAACATCGGCAGCAGCACCGAGAAGTAGGTGCGCATACGGGAGGCTCCGTCGATCGCCGCCGCCTCCTCGAGCTCTATCGGGAGGCCCCGCACGAAGCCCGTCGTGAGAAAGACGACGAGACCCATGCGGGTACCCATCATCATCAGGGCATAGCCGGTGATCGACCCATCCAATCCCACCGTGCTGAGGATGAAGATGGTCGGGATCACGGCGGGCGGCAGCAGGATCGACAGCGACGTGATGTAGAAGAACACCTGGGTCGAGCGGCGCTTGCTCCGCGCGTACCCCCACGAGGCCAAGGATCCGAGCAGGAGAACCACGATAACCGTCGGCACTGCCACGAGCAGGCTGTTGCGCAAGCCCACGACGTAGTTGCCCTGCACGATGACGGCCGTGTAGTTCTCGACGATCGCCCACTTGGTCGGCAGGTCGAGTGACAGAAGCGCGGCTTCACCCTCCGCCTTGAACGAGTTGACGAGGATCATCCAGACAGGCACGACCACCCAGGGGAGCGCGAACAGGGAGAGCGCGGTGTATTTCAGGATGCGCCTCAGCATCAGGCCACCTCCCGCCGACGTAGCCACCACACGAGCGGCACCGCGATGGCGACGACGAGCAGGGTCACGGTGAGACTCAGGGTGCTCGCCGTGCCGAAGTATCCGTAACTGAACTGCTGCTGCACCGCCACATTGAGAGTGGTGGTGGCTGTGCCCGGCCCACCACTCGTGGCGGCCGCGATGATGTCGTATGCGCTCAACGCACCCACGAGCGTGGTGACGACATTGAAGGTGAACGCGGGTGCCAGCAGCGGAAAGCTCACGCGCCAGAATCGGGACCAGGCGTTCGCGCCGTCGAGGGATGCTGCCTCGAGCAGCGAAGCGGGAATGCTGTTGAGCCCGGCGATGTACACGAGCGTCGCGATACCCGACCACTTCCATCCGTCGACGAAGGCCACCGTGACGAGCGCGCTCACCGGGTGACCGAGCCACGCGAAGTCGAACCCGGGAATGAACACACCGATCGCGCCATTGAGCGGACCATTCGGGTCGACGATGCCTCGCCAGATGTAGCCCGCGGCCAGCGGCGAGATCAGCACGGGAAGAAAGAAGAGGGAACGGAAGAAAGAATTGGTGCGCGTGGAGTCGCGCAGGGCGACCGCAAGCGAGAGCGCAACGGTGTTCTGCACGGTCATCGCGACGACCGCGTAGACGAGCGTGGTCCAGATCGCGCCGCCGAGGGCGCCGTTGTTCCAGAGGAAGACGAAGTTGTCGAAGCCGACGAACGGTATGGCCTTGCTGTAGTTACTCCACTGCGAGAACGCGAACGGGATGTTGAGTACGAAGGGGAGAACGAAGAACACTCCGACGAGCACCAACGACGGGATGATGAACCACGCCCATCCCCACCCGCGGGGGCCCCGCCGCGAACGGCGGGACCCCTTCTGTGGTGCGGTGTTCTCGATGGCCGAGATCACCATCCGGGCTGACCTGCTGCCTTCGAGGCCTGCTCGACCGCGATCTGCATGTTGGCTGCTGTCTCTTCCGGAGTCTGCTGACCGTTCAGCAGCTTGCCCATCTCGACCGAGAAGGAACCGAATCCGGGTACCCGGGACAGCAACGCCGTCTGGGCTCCGTCGAACGCGGTCTCGAACGACTCCTGCAGTTCGGTGCGACCGGTCGGCTGCGGGTACCCCTCGATCATCGGGACTCCGTTGCTGTCCTTGAGGAACTGCTCGTAGCCGGCACCCGTCGCGTACTCGATGAACATGCGAGCGGCAGCCTCCTTGGCGGGATCTCCCGTCTTCGGGGCGTAGAACGTTCCCAGCGGGCCGGGAATGTACAGGCCGGTCGGCGACTCAGACGACACGGTCACGAAGCCGACGGTGTCCGACAGCAGCTGCTCGTCGTCGCCCGCGGCGGCCACCAGCTGGGCGTAGACGTCGGAGTGAAGTGCGGTCATCGCCGAGGTGCCTTCGACGACGCTCGCGAGAGCGTTCTCGAAGGTGCCCGTGGAGAAGTCCTTGTTGAAGCACCCCTGGTCGCGCAGGTCGGTGTACGCATGGAGCGCTGCGAGGAAGGGGCCGTCGGGATCGGTGAGCTTCGCCTGGTTGGTTGCGATCTTGTTGCCGTATTCGCTGTCGATGTCCTGGTCGACGATGTACTGCGAGGCGAGCAGCTGCGTGGGCCATCCACTCGCGCCGGACTCGTAGATCGTCGCCACGTCGCTGCCGGAGAGAGCATCGCAGATCGAGAACAGGTCATCGAAGTTCTGTGGCGGCTCGACGCCGGCATCCTGCAACACGGCCTTGTTGTAGAAGATCGCGAAGATCGACGGGAAGCCCGTGATAGCCGCGTACACCTTGCCGTCGTATGAACCGCTGTTGGCGTAGAGGTTGCCCGACTTGGCGACGAAGGGCATGTCCGAGAGGTCCTGCATGGTCTCGGCGGGGTTCAGCGCGAGCATCGGCTGGAAGTCGGGGTGGTACTCGAGGATGTCCGGACGATCCCCCGTGCCCCACTTGGTGTTGACGGTGCTCTGGAACGCGTCCGCCGGGATCGCGACGAGTTCGATCTCGATGCCGGTGTCGGCGGTGAAATTCTTGAACAGGTTGAGGACCGCGGGTTTGGTCGCGGAGTTGTGCCAGATCGTGATCGAGCTGGCCACCTCCCCATCCCCGCTGTCGCCACCTGGTGAACAGGCGACGAGTGACGCTGCGATCGCAGCCGCTGCTGCGGCGGCGACGATGGACTTCAGTTTCATATCGGGTTCCCTCCATTGGGATGCCAGCGTGCTGGCCGATTGAGTGACTTACAGGGGGTGCGGCTGCGGTGCCGCGAGTGCTCGCTGTCGAGCATCCCGGCCTCGAGGTGACGACCAGTGTTCGATAGTGTGCACCGAATCCATCATTTACACAACCCAGATGCGATTTTGTTAGAAAAAAAGTTAGATTGGCGGTTCTGCAGGCGTGCTAGCTGGCCACGGTGACGCTCGTGCCGTGCTGACGAAGGCGGTTTACGTGGTCCGCACCGGTGGCCGAATCGACGACGACATGATCGAACTCGTCGAGGGCCGCGAGGCGGTACAGGGCACGCTTCTCGAACTTCGTATGGTCTACAGCGAGCACACGCAAGGCGCTCGCGTCGAACATCGCCCGCTTGATATCCACGGTTTCCTGGCTCTGGTGAAAGCACGTATCGTCGACGATCGCCGCGGTTGAGGTGATGAAGATATCGGCGCGCATCTGCTCTATCGACTGCGTCGTCAGACGTCCCATGAAAGCGCTGCACCACCCGCGGTAAATACCGCCGAGGGCGACCAATTCGATTCCGGGCATGCTGCGCAGGGCATCCATGTTGGGCAGGTAGTTGGTGATCACCGTGAGCGGCGTGACACTGGCCAGCAGCGGGACGAGGTGGCTGACGGTCGTGGAATCGTCAAGAAAGACGGCCTGGCCGGGCTCCACGAACTCGAGCACCGCTCGCGCGAGCGCGGTCTTGCTCTTGTTCTGTTGCCCGATGCGAAAGGCGTCACTCGACTCGACGACGCTGTTGGGCAACGCGGTGGCAGCTCCGCGCGCTTTGCGCAGCAGACCCTGCTCTTCGAGGTCATTGAGGTCGCGGTGCACCGTCATGGCGCTGATGCCGAATCGGTCGGCGAGCTCGTCGATTCGAATGGAGCCCTCGGCGATAACTGCCGCGACGATTTCGCGCTGACGCGTTCCTTGTTTGGACATGTTCGGTCGGCGCTCCTGTAATCCCATTCGGGTCGAAATTCGTGTGAAACCTAACAGTGGTCGTCACACTTTTTCACAGAAGTACGCCGCTACTCCAGCATTTTCGGCATCTCCCGCGCCTGCGCCGCTCGCGCTCAGCTCTCGGTAGCGAGGCGCACCTTCTGGGGAGCACCCGAATCGATGGACCGGTACGACGCGTCAACGAGTTGCATCACCCGAAGCCCCTCCCGGGCGCCGGACTGCAGCGGAACGCCCTCGACGAGCACGTCCAAGAAGTGCTGCATCATGTCGCGGTGGCCGTCCTTGATGTGGTGCGGGTCGACGGCGTGGTAGCGAGTGGCATTCGACTCGCCTTCGACGTTGCGATCGACGACAGAGCGAATCGGATGCCCGTAGAGCAGATCGACGAACCCGTGCCCGACCGACCCGAACGCCTCGTAGCGCAGGTCGAATCCGCCTGGGGTCGCCCAGCTGTCCTCCGTCTGGGCCATCCGACCGTCATCGAGGCGCAACTGAACCACCGAGGTGTCTTCGACGGAATAACGGGTGTGCACGAAGGTGCCCGCCTGCGCGTACACCGAGTTCACTCCCGCGTAGTCGGCGAACCAGTCCAGAAACGCGAACCCATGCACCGCCATGTCGACGATGCAGCCACCGCCAGACAGGGCCGGGTCGAAGAACCACGAACCGTGTGGAACACCGACCCCGTTGATCGACTTCGTACGAAAGATGTCGCCGTACGTTCCCGCGTCGGCGAGCGCCTTGAAGGCACGCAGGGCCGGCGTGAACAGCACGTTGTCGGCGTAGAAGAGGCGCCGCCCGTACGTGCGCGCGGCCTCAAGGATCGCCTCGGCATCCGCGAGGGTGTGAGCGAGCGGCTTGATGCAGATGACGTCTTTGCCCGCCGCCATCGCGCGTACGGCGATCTCCCGGTGAAGGTAGTTAGGGGTAACGATGTCGACGACCTGCACGTCATCGTCGTCGATGAGTTGGGTGTAGTCGTCGTAGACCCGCGGGATGCCGAAGTCCGCGGCGAGCGCGTGCGCGCTGGATCGCCGGGCAGAGGCGATCCCGACGACATTCCAGCCTGGGATCGACGCGAATGCGGGGAGCTGTGCCAGTCGGGGCCAGAAGCCGGCTCCGACAATACCGACGCCAATCATGTGATGACCTTAGCGTTGTTTATGTTTGATCTAACACCGCATGCCTCAACTCGACCCGCCCTCGCCGCTCGCCCTCGCCCCTCGCCCCCCCGCCCTCGCCCTCGCCCTCGCCGTCGCCGTCGCCGTCGCGCCGAACTGTCGCATATCGACTTATGGCAGCGCCGATAGGTCGATGTGCGGCAGCTCGCGGTGTTAGGGGTGCCCGCGGGCGGGGGGGCAGGAGATCGGCGACGAGGCCTCACGGCGTTCTCGAGAGAATGACACTGTGACACGCCTACTGTTGATGAGCGACACCCACCTGCCGAAGCGGGCACGCGATCTGCCGGCCGAGCTCTGGGCTGAGGTCGAGCGTGCGGATGCCGTGCTACACGCGGGCGACTGGGTCGAGGAAGCCCTGCTCGACGAACTAACCACCCGTGCCGGTTACGTCGTCGGGGTGTGGGGCAACAACGACGGCCCGGGCCTACGAGCGCGACTCCCCGAGGTCGCGCGGTTCGACCTGCACGGCGTGCGCTTCGCGATGACGCACGAGACGGGGGATGCCTCAAGCCGCGCACGCCGCATGCAAGCGCTCTACTCCGACGCCGACATCCTCGTCTTCGGCCACAGCCACATCCCGTGGGACACGGTCACGCCGCGAGGGCTACGCCTGCTCAACCCCGGCTCACCCACCGATCGCCGCCGCCAACCCACCTGCACCTACATGACGATGGATGTGACTCACGCGGGCGTCACGGTCGACCTGCACCACCTGCCCCCGCGGACCTGAGTCACTAGCGCGCCCGCGTCTGACGGGTCTACGCTAGCCGACGGAGAGCCGGGAAGCCTGGTCGGCCCGCGATGAGCGGAGCGCTGGGGTGACCGCTCGGGCGCTGGAACCGACCAGGAGAATCCATGCCCCCCACCCCTGCTGACCCTGTTATCGACGTGCGCGAACTCCGCAAGATCTACGGTCGATCCACCGCGCTCGACGGGCTCGACCTCACCCTGATGCCCGGAGAGGTGCACGGATTTCTCGGACCAAATGGTGCCGGCAAGTCCACCACCCTTCGAATCCTGCTTGGCCTCGCGAAGCCGACCTCGGGGAGGGCGCTGGTGTTCGGGCGCGACCCCTGGTCTGCGCCGGCCTCGACACGCACCTCGATCGCCTACGTACCTGGTGACGTGGCGCTGTGGCCCAACCTGACGGGTGGAGAGATTGTCGATCTCCTGCTGGCCTTGAGCGGCGGAAGCGAGCGGGGGGAGCGAGACCGGCTCGTCTCCGTGTTCGAACTCGACACTCGCAAGAAGGCGCGCACGTACTCGAAGGGCAACCGCCAGAAGGTGGCACTGGTCGCAGCGTTTGCGCGGCGAGTGCCGCTCTACGTGCTCGACGAACCGACCTCCGGACTCGACCCCGTGATGGAGGCGGTGTTTCGAAGCGAGGTGTCGCGCGTCAAGTCCGAAGGTTCAGCGGTGTTGCTGTCCAGCCACCTCCTGAGCGAAGTCGAGCACCTCTGCGACCGGGTGACAATCATCCGTGACGGCCGCGTCGTCGAGAGCAGCGCCCTCGCCGACATCATGTCCATCGCCGCGTCCCTCACCGCTCCAGGCGAAGTGCTGCCCACCCTCGAGACGCTTTTCCTGCGTCACTACACGACAGGCGAGTGATCATGAAAGCACTCGCGCTCGCCCGAATACACGTACGCCGCGAACGACTCATCCTGCCGCTGTGGATTCTCGGGATCATTGGTCTGTGGGCCGCGAGCGGCTTCGCGGTCGCACGCGAATTCGCGAGCGAACAGGACCGCTTCTCCCTCGCCGCCATCGCGACAACCAACCCGGCGTTCCTCTTCTTGCGCGGGCTTCCCGACGGCACGAGCACGGGAGCTCTCGTCTTCTTCCAGACCTTCGCCTTCCTCGCGGTGCTGACGGCCCTCATGAACACGTTCTTCGTCGTGCGACACACACGGGCCGATGAGGAGCGCGGGCGCAGCGAGCTGCTCGAGGCCACCGCCATATCGCGGACCCTCGCACTGCGTATCACCCTCACTCTTGCCGTCGTGGCGAACGTGATCGTGGCGGCGGGGGTAAGTCTGATCTCGCTCGCACTCGGTTTCCCCATGCCGGGAGGTCTGCTCGTCGGCCTCGGCATAGGTGCAGTGGGCTGGGCATTCGCTGGCTTGGCCGCGGTGGCCGCGCAGGTTATGCCGAGTCCCCGCGGAGCGAACGGCCTCGCCGCGGCTCTCGTCGGGATCGCGTATCTGGTGCGCGGCGTGGGAGACGCGCTGGGGACCGCGACGGATGCGACCCATGTCGAGGCATCCTGGATCTCACGACTGTCGCCGATTGGATGGGCGCAGGCGACCGCACCCTTCTCGCAGGCCAACCCCCTCCCTGTGCTCCTCCTCGCGACGGTCGCGGTGGCCACGAGTGTGATCGCGGTGGCCATTCGTCATCGACGGGACCTCGGCGCAAGCCTCGTTCCGGAGCGTGCAGGCCGACCTTCCTGGGAAGGTGCCACAGCACTCACCCTCGCCCTGCGATTGCAGCGCGGCACGATAGCCGGGTGGGGCGTGGGGGCGGCCATCCTGGGTCTCGTCGCGGGAGCGCTCGGCCCGGTGGTGGCGTCAGCGGTGCAATCCAATGACGCCCTCTCCGGGTTGATCAGTCGTCTCGCGCCCGGGCTCGACGTCGACATCGAGTCGGCCTTCGTGGTCGCGATTCTCGGTATCGCAGGCACTCTCGCTACGGCAGCCGGAGTGCAAGCCCTCATCCGTCTGCGGGTCGAGGAGGCCGAGGACCGCGCCGAGGTCTTGCTGACGACGGGCCTCTCGCGCGACGGGTGGCTGCGGCGACAGGGTATCGTCGCGGTGGTGTCGATGGGAACGGTGGCGCTTGTCGCCGGAACGACCGCCGGCGTCGCCAGCGTGATCACGACGGGGGACGGATCGAAGTTCGCAACCGCACTCGCCACCGTCTCGGTTCACCTTCCCGCCGGGTTGGTCTTCGTCGGCGCTACCGCCCTGGCATTCGCCGTGCTTCCCCGTGCGACCGCCGCAGTGGGATGGAGCTTGCTGGTGATCGGACTCGTCGTCGGTCAGATGGGCGGTCTTCTCGCACTGCCCGACTGGCTTCAACAGCTGAGTCCGTTCCATCACGTGCCCGCCGTCCCTCTCGAAGGCGTCGACGTGTCCTACCTCGTGCTGTTTGTCGGTATCGGTGCGACCCTCTTCGCGATCGCCGATGCTGGACTGCGAGCGCGGGACATCCCGGCGACATGAAGGGCATCTGAGTGAGCGCATTCAGCCGATTTGCCCAGGGCGGTGGTCCCCGCACGTTACATCCCATCCGCGACCTGGCGCGCAATTCTCCCGCACGCGCGGCCGCCCTCATCTTCGTGCTGGCGGCCGTCGTGTTCAGCGTACTTCTCAGCCTGCCGATCTCATCGGCCTCGAATCGCCCGACACCTCTCATCGATGCCTTCTTCACGGGGGTGTCAGCGGTGACGGTGACGGGGCTGACCACCCTCGACACGGCCACTCACTGGTCACCCTTCGGACAGATCGTGATTCTCCTGGCGATCCAGATCGGCGGCCTCGGGATCGTCACCATCGCACTGATGCTGGCCCGCGCTGTCACCCGACACCTGGGGCTCCAGACGAAAGTGTTCGCGCAGCAAGGAATAGGAACGTCCAAGCTCGGCGAAGTCGGAACTCTGCTGCGGATCGTGGTGTTAACGACCCTGACGATCCAGGGAGTGCTCTTCCTGCTGCTGCTTCCCCCGTTTGTGGTGGTCGAGGGCACCCTCTGGGATGGAATCTGGAACGCGCTGTTCTACGCGGTCTCCTCATTCAACAATGCGGGCTTTTCGATCCACCCGGGCGGGCTGCCAAGTCTGGAGGGAAACCTGTGGATCCTCGTACCCATCGCACTCGGGGTGTTCGTCGGAAGCTTCGGGTTCCCGGTCTTCCTCACCCTGCTCATGCATCGCTGGAACCCGAAGCGGTGGACCCTGCACACCAAGCTCACCCTCAGCACCACCCTGATCCTGCTGGTGTTGGGATCCCTCGCCTGGGGTGCACTCGAGTGGAACAACGCCGCGACGGTGGGTGCCGAATCCCCACTGGACAAGGTTTTGCACTCGGTCTTCGCCTCGGTGATGATGCGATCTGGCGGATTCTCCATCATCGACACGGGCGCCTCGCACCCCGCGACCCTGTTGGTGAGCGACGCCCTCATGTTCGTCGGGGGCGGATCGGCCTCCACTGCTGGCGGCATCAAGGTGACCACGCTCGCCGTGCTGTTCCTTGCGATCTTGGCCGAGGCTCGAGGCGATAAAGACGTGCGGGCGGTCGGGCGGATGATCCCTCGTACCTTCGGTCGTCACCTTCACATGGTCGGCGTCGACTGCCGCATTGCGAACAAGCGCGTCCTTGATGTGCTGCGCAGTCTCCGCCGTGGATGCCCGCGGTGTCAGGGCAATCCGATTGTCGATGAATACGACACCCGGGATGTGCTCGATCGCGTGACGAGCCGCGCGGCGCTGATACTCCCAGTCGGCGGTACCCGGGAGGGTCACGACCCCTTCCTCACGACCCCGTCGTCTACCGCGACGCCGATGCCTGCGGCGTCCACCTCGGGAGACCATTCGAGTTCGGACTGCACGGCATCCTGAATGGAATGATCCGTGCGATGTGCCGTTGCGGTGCTCATGTCATCTTCTTTGGTATGTGCGCGAATCGCGCAGGTTCATGACGCCAAGTCGGCCCCACGAATAACGGCGACGGCGCACGGCAGATCGGCGACCATCGCCTCGCTGGTTGACCCCAGAAGCGCGGAGATTCCTCGACGGCCGTGACTTCCGACGACGAGCAGTCGTGCTCCGATCGATGCGGCATAGAGAGCCCGCTCCGACCGGGCACCGCTGATGATGCTCTGTACGACGAGATCGGGGTAGAGCTCGGGCAGGCCCGCCGTCGATTCGGCGACCACCAGCCGATCTGCGTCGCTGGGCTCCGCGTCGAGCAACACCGGCTCTACCAGGGCCCACGCCTCCGGACGCCCCCACGCGAGCACGACGGTGAGCGGCTCACCGTACCGGTCGGCGAACTCGGCTGCGAAGGCCACCGCACGATCCGATTCCACTGACCCATCGACCCCGACAATGACTCCCGTGCCGGTCGACACGACATCGGGCGCGACGATCACCGAGCACGGGGCCAGACGAGCGATGCGCACGGCGCTGTGACCAGTGCCGTCGCGTTGCCCACGCGGGTGCGCGCCGATCACGAGGTAGTCCGCCCCGGATGCCGCATCAACAATTTCGTTCACGACTGAACCGACTCGCGCGTGCGACTCCACGACGACACCCTCGCTGTGTTCCTGTGCTGCGCGAGCGAGGTCGCGCAGTCGCTCCTCCGCCGTGAGTAGTGCTTCGGCGAAGTAGCCCTCGGGCGCGTGCCCCCACGAGGTGTCGACGACGTGCACGAGTTCGACCGTGGCTGCGCGATTGCGCGCGAACTCCATTGCCCAGTCGATAGCCGGATGCTTCTCGGCGACGGCGCTTACTCCAACGACGATCTTCATGGTGCACCTCTTCATTCGGTGCCGTCATCCTGCGCCCCGAATGAGCGGCACGTTAGGGCCGAAAGTCCCGTGTGGTGCGACGGGACTTTCGGCACTACCCGCGCATCTGCCCACGAGGGAACCTGGGCACACGGAGAGAAGAAGGAGCACACCATGGTGGAACGAGTGACCGTCGCCGTCGACGGTGGACCCGCAAGTCAGACAGCCCTGGCCTGGGTCATCGACCGGGCGAATACAGTCCCCCTTCGACTGGAGATCACCTCCGTCGTCGGGCTCGAGTTCGACTTCCCCGCGGGTGCGGACAACGACTTTCGGGGTCCCCATGAGCGCGCTGTCGACGACGCCCAAAATACCGTGAAGGCCCAACTGCCCGACCTCGTCGTGTCGACCAAGATTCGGCATGGCATAGCGCACGAGGCGCTCGTTCTCGCCTCCCAGCATGCCGACATCCTCGTGATCGGCACGAACAAGACATCCCCCATCGCGGGGATCATGCACGGCACGCTCTCCCTCAAGGTTGCGGGTCAGTCCGAGTGCATCACCGTGGTGGTGCCTGTCGACTGGAAGCCCTCCCAGGGATCCGTGGTGGCCGGATGGGCGGACGACCCCACGGCCGATGCCGCCGTCGACTTCGCCGCCGACGAGGCAGAGCGCCGCGGCACAGATCTCACCGTCGTACACACCTGGAGCATGCCGCCGGTCGCTCCCATCGATGGCACCGGCGCCGCGGTGCTCGTGGACCGGTTGGTCGCGGCAGATCGCCAGCTCTTCTCCGAAGCGACCGATCGACTCCGTCTCGCACACCCCACGCTGACGGTCACTCCCGTGGCGAAGGCCGGCTCCGCCGCGGTGGCCATCGTGCGAACCGCCAAGGATGCCGCACTCGTCGTCGTCGGATCACACGGCCGCGGCGCGGTCGCGGGCTTCTTCCTCGGCTCCGTCAGCCACGACGTGCTGCTCAACATGCCGGCACCCGTGGCGGTAGTGCCGAGGAAACACGAACCCATCGACGTGTATCCAGAACTGGTCGACGAGGACAGCTGATCTCATGAGCGCCGTGCCAGAACTCTCCTTTCTCGGAGCGACCGACAGCGTCACGGGGTCGCGGTACCTCATCGAGAATGCCGGCACTCGCGTGCTCGTCGACTGCGGTCTGTACCAGGGGTACAAGGTTCTGCGCGACCGCAACTGGCGACCGTTTCCGGTGGATCCGGCGAGCATCGATGCCGTCATCCTGACTCACGCCCACCTCGACCACACCGGATATCTGCCGGCGTTGGTGCGTGACGGTTTTCGTGGGCCCGTGTACGCCACCCGTGGCACGGCAGAACTCTGTGGCCTGGTGCTGCCCGACAGCGGCTATCTGCTCGAAGAGGAAGCCAGCCATTGGAGTCGACACGGAGGCTCGAAGCACTCCGCCCCCAAGCCGCTGTATACGGCGGCCGACGCGGTGCGAGCGCTCGACTCCCTCGTTCCGGTCGACTTCGATCGACCCGTGGATGTGGCTCCCGGAATGTCGGCCACCTTCGTTCCGGCCGGACACATCCTCGGCGCCGCTCAGGTTCGCGTGACCGTGGCAGGGCAGACGGTGCACTTCACCGGTGACCTCGGTCGCCAGAGCGATCCCCTCATGAACCCCCCGCGCCCCCTCGACCCGTGCGACATTCTGGTCACGGAGTCCACCTACGGCGACCGGAGCCACGAGCACACCAACGTCGAGGTGCAGCTCGCCGAGGTCATCAACCGCGTGGTGCGCAGGAACGGCGTGTGCATCATCCCCGCGTTTGCGGTCGGACGCACCGAGACCGTGCTGTTGCACCTGGCGCGTCTGCGAGCTGACGGGCGAATACCCGAGGTGCCGATCTATCTGAACAGTCCGATGGCACTCAACGCCACCGTCATCTACCGCGCGCATCCCGAAGAGCACAAGGTATCGACCGATGAGTTCTCGCGTATGTACGACCAGGTCATACCGGTGCGCACCGTCGATGAATCGAAGCTCCTCAACCTCCGGGGCGGACCGATGATCATCATCTCCGCGAGCGGAATGGTGACGGGCGGTCGGGTGCTCCACCACATCGCTGCGTACGGATCTGATCCAGCCAACGCGATCGTGCTGACGGGCTTCCAGGCTGCGGGAACACGGGGGGCACGGCTGGCTAGCGGGGAGCGGAGTCTGCGAATCTACGGGCAAGACGTGGAGATCGGCGCGGAGGTCGTGCAGTTGGATAACCTCTCCGCCCACGCAGACACAGACGAACTGATCAGTTGGATGAGCGCGACCGAGCGCCCACCCCGCATGGTGTGTGTGACGCACGGCGAGCCGCAAGCCTCGGACACGTTTCGCCTTCGAATTCAGCGCGACCTCGGGTGGAAGGCGAAGGTGCCAGACCTGGGCGAGACGATCCCGCTCCTGCCCTAGGCGATGCCGTCGAACTGCCGCCGGAGGTACTTCGGCGCCTGGCTGTACCAGGCTTCGGTCACGAGTTCAACCAGTAGGTCGGGGTCGACTGAGCCCAACAGAAAGGCGACCTTCGGCTCGCTCCACGAGGTCGTCTGAGGCAGGAACACGTCGGGCCAGCCCTCGCGGTACGCGCGCTTCTCGTCTTCCGACGCGACCTTCACGATCAGCACCGGCTCTCGCTCGATGATCGCGCGAATCGCCGGCGGCACACTCGGGTAGGGGGCGGCCTCGCTCGCGTAGAACTTGTTGCGAACGAACCACGACAGCCCGCCGGTCATCGTGCGCTCCTCGCTGCCCGGCAGAGTGGCGGCGATCTCACGAACATCCTCGAGCGTCGGCACCCCTCGACGCTAGCGGTAGCTCCCGACACCCCGGGGGAGGCAAGGGTCGATAGGCGCGGCGGATCAGGTGCCGGTGTAGAACCCGTAGCAGGCGTCGGCGGCGGCGCGAGCATCCGCCTCGGATGCCCCGCTCGCGATCTGCGCGTCGGCCCACGCGTCGGCGGCTCGGCGGGTGAGCTCGCGCCCCTCGTCAGAGACCTGCCACTCGGCCGCGGTCTCGGGTGTCACCGAAGCGTCGCCGTCGATGTGCAGCCCGAGCCCCATCAGGCCCAGTTCGAATCCGATACCCGTGGCGCCCGGTCCGTAGGTCTCCCACATGTCGGGCGGCAGGGCGCTCGCGGCAACAACGCTCTCGAGTTCGAGGCGGGTGCGCTCGTCGCTCAGCGCCGTGAGGCGCACGGTGACGAGCGCGGGATCGCCGCCCATCCCCCACGTGATCGTGTACGACGCGGTGCCGCCTGCGGGCGGTTCGCAGCTGCGGATCTCACCACCCGCGTTGCCGACGAGCTGGTAGCTGCCGCCGAGACGCAGGTCACCGGTGACGGGCAGAAACCAGCGGGGGATGCGCTCGGCCGAGGTCACGGCATCCCACAGGTCGTCGATGCCTGACGAGTAGTCACGCGCGAGCGTCTGCGCGTACTCGAGCGCGTCGTCGGCGCCGCGCTCGGCGACAGTGCGGTCGAGGGCGGTGATCTGGGCGTTGACATCCATGGTCAGTCCTTCGGCGTAGGGCGGCGCGCGGCTCGGCGACCGCGCGCCAGTTCGGTGTCCAGTGCGTCGAGCTTGGGCTGCCAGAACCGCTGGAACTGGGTGAGCCACTGTTGCGCCTCGCTGAGCGCAGCGGGCTCGACGACGTACAGCCGCTTGGTCCCCTGCGCTCGCACGCTCGCAAAACCCGCCTCGCGCAGCACACGAAGATGCTGCGACACGGCGGGCTGGCTGATGCCGAACTCGGCTTGCACGACGCCGCCGATCTCGCCAGCCGCCAGCTCGCCGTCGGCGAGTAGCTCGAGGATCCGACGGCGAACCGGGTCGCCGAGGATATCGAGTGCGTGCATGGATCCTATAGTTGCGCCTTAGCTTATATAAGTCAAGGCGCAGATAATGGTCGGGGGCCGGTGGCGGTGGATTCGCGACGTCGGGTCGGCCGGGGCGGCGACAATAATGGGCTAGTGCCGAAGATCACCGCTGCGACCGTCGCCGAGCATCGCGTTGCGCAGCGCGCCGCCCTTATCGCGGCCGCGAAGATCATCATCGCCGCCGAAGGGGTGGCGGGTATCTCGGCCCGCACCGTCTGCGAGCGCGCCGGACTGGCCCGCTCGAGTTTCTACGAGTACTTCCCCTCCAAAGACGACCTGCTCGCCGCGATCGCTGCCGAGGCGTTCTCCGATTGGGCGCGCGAACTCGAGGCGGCCATGGCGGCCGCGCAGCCCGGCCGACCACGACTCCACGCCTACATCGAGGCGACCATCCGCATGGCCGCCGACGGCAAACACACTCTGGCGACCGGTCTGCAGCACACCGATCTCTCCCCGAAAAGTCACGACGACATCATGGCCATGCACGATGCACTGACGACGCCGCTGCGTACCCTGCTGCACGAGCTCGAGGTTCAGAATGTCCCGACTCAGGCCGTGCTCGTGCAGGGCATCATCACGGCAGGCATGACGCTCGTCGATCACGGCTCATCACCAGCCGACGTCACGCGCCTGGTCACGGCACTTCTCGACGACGGTCTCGCGCGCTGAGTGGTTTTACCGACAGCGTGTCGGTACGATGAGCGCATGGAGATCCTCAAAAACCTCATTCTCGCCCTACACATCATCGGAGTCGCCAGCCTGCTCGGAGGAATCCTCGTTCAGATCCCCGCGATCAAACTCGGCACCGCCCGCATCATCCCCGCCATCCTGCACGGCGCCTGGGTCATGCTCGCAACCGGCGTGATTCTCGTCGGCCTTCAATACCCCCTGGGCCACGAGGTCAACAACACGAAGATCGCCGTGAAGCTCATCGTGCTCATCGCGATCCTCGTCATTGCGCTCATCAACCGCAAACGCGAGACGGTCGCGCGCTGGGTCATCCCCACGCTCGGCGGGCTCACGGTCGCCAACATCGTCATCGCAACAGTCTGGACGTCGTACAGCTAGCCTGACGCCGCGGGCCCGAGCAGCAGCGGCTCAGGCCCGCGGGGCGTCGCTCAGACCGACTCGACGGGCAGCCACAATTCGGTCGTCGCCGTGCTGAAGTCGTCGGCGCGCTCCACGACCGCGACGATCGACGGGCCCTCCCGCAGGCGCCACGGGTTCGACGGGAACCACTCCGAGGCGCTCGCCGCCCACGCATCCTGCAGGGCTGAGGGGTACGGGCCCGACGTCGTGAAGACCACCCAAGCGCCGGCGGCGACCGCGATAGCGTCGAGATCCGCGGGAACGGTGGCCGCATCATCCACAGCGACGCCGTGCAGGTAGGTCAGCTCGGTGCCCTCCGTGTAGTCGGGGTCGACGTCGGCGCTGATCTGCAGCAGTCCGGCCGGCTCGGTGGTGCTCAGCGCCTTCAGTCGCGCGTGCTCCTCGTGGGCAATCGCGGCGATGTGCGCCTGGATGTGCGGATTCACCCCGACGTGGATGAGCGGCACTTGAGCGGCGTGACCGATGAGTGCGAACGCGGGGCGTTCGACGATTCGTGCATGCATGGGGCTGTTCCCTTCGACGGTCAGGCGAAACCTGATCACGGATTGTGAGCGAAGGGGCCCACCGCGCTCGCGCACCTCGGCTGGCGTCGCACCGTGCACCGCCCGGAACGCGCGACCGAATGCCTCGGTCGAGCCGTAGCCGAACCCCACCGCCACGTCGAGCAACGGATCGCCCGCGATGACACGCGACGCTGCCACGGTCATGCGGCGTCGCCGGATGTATTCCGACAGCGGCATACCCGCGAGGGAGGAGAACATGCGGCGCACGTGGTACTCGGTGGAGCCCTCGTCGAACGCGAGAGCGGCCACGTCGACCTCGTCGCCGAGGTCTGCCTCGACACGGTCGATGATGCGGTTGAGCAGTGCGATCACGGTATTCCCCTTCGCCATCAACCCTTCCCGAGTGGTACTCGCGGCGCCCGACACTTGCGGTTCGATGCGGTCGGGTTTAGCCCCGCAACGGCTCGAGCGAGTCCAGCACGAGATCGAGCCCGAAATGAAACTCGTCATCCGGGTCGAAGCCCGCCGCGACGAGGGCGGCCGCCGACTCGGCCAGGTAGGGAAACTGCTCGGGCGGCAGCTGCGGCAGGTACACACTCTCGACGACCTCCGCGGGAACCTCGTCACCGAACGGAAGGCCAACCTCCTGCAGAGCAAACCCGTAGACATAGCTGTCGAGCAACCAGTTGGCGTGCGTCGACATCACGACCGAGAATCCTGCCGTGCGCAGGCACGCCGCCACCGCCTCGTGATGGCGCAGGTTTGCCGGGCCGGGTGAGGTGCGCGACTCCATGAGGCCGAGCGCCCACCGGTGACGGGTGAGAGCCTGACGGGCGGATGAGGCACGCTCGCGCATCGCGACCCGCCACTCCACTCCATCGCGGGGTAGCTCGATCTCCTCGAAGACCACGTCGATCATCGCGTCGAGCAACTCGTCCTTGCTGGCCACGTATCGGTAGAGCGTCATTGCACCCGCGCCGAGCTCGCTTGCTAGGCGTCGCATGGTGAGTCCGTGGGCGCCCTCGCGATCGGCGAGTCGTACCGCTTCGAGCACCACTCGTCGCTTGCTGAGGCCTTCGCCCGACTCATCCACTTGACAAGCGTACAACGTACGCGGCAGAGTGTCTTCCCATGCGTACACTGTACGCGTACATCGTACCCAGCCACCGCGTCACAGCAACCCAGAGAGCAGACACCATGAAGAATCCCCTCGACACCACCCCAATGCCGGTGCAGCTCAAGCTCGCCGCCGCCTGGACCAGCCTCATGTTTTTGGTCATCTACGTGGACTACTACCACCTGTACAAGCCGGGCGTCATCGAGAACCTGATCGACGGTCGCATCTTCGTACTCGACATCAGCTCCGCAACTTTGACCCTGCTCCTCACGGTCATCGCGATCCCGTCGGTCATGATCGTGCTCTCCGCGATGCTGCCTGCCAGCGCCAACCGCATCACCAACATCATCGTCGCCAGCGTGTACATCCCCATCATGGTGTTCAACGCGGTTGGCGAGACCGTGAAGTGGGCATCGTTCTACGCCGTCTCCATCGGACTCGAACTGGTGCTGCTCGTCCTCATCATTCGGTGGGCCGCACGGTGGCCGCGCGTGATCGCGCCGACGCTCACCCCGAACGAGGCCAGTGCCGAAACGAGCGCCGACTCCGCTACGGCTGCCGCCCGATGAGGGCGATCACAGCGCACCGCTACGGCGGGCTCGACGTGCTCGAGCGCGAGACCGTCGCGCGTCCGGTGCCCGGCAAAGAGGAGGTGCTCATCCGGGTCGAGGGCGCATCGATCAACGCCGCCGACTGGTTACTGCTGCGCGGCGAGCCGCTCATCTCGCGGCTCGCGTTCGGGCTGAAGCGGCCCACCGTCGCCACCCGCGGGCGCGACGTCGCCGGCGTGATCGAGACGGTCGGCGAGAACGTGAACGGCTACAAGGTGGGTGACGAAGTCTTCGCCGAAGTGGATGCTGGCGGCTTCGCCGAGTACACCGTCGCGCACGTGCAGCGCCTCGCCCTCAAGCCCGCGCGACTCACGTTCGCCGAGGCCGGTGCCGTGCCGATCGCGGGAACGACCGCGCTGCAGGGCGTGCGCGACGTCGCCAAGGTGAAGCCGGGTGACCGGGTGCTCATCACCGGCGCATCCGGTGGCGTGGGTTCGTTCGCCGTGCAGATCGCCAAGGCGTTCGGGGCCGAGGTCACCGCAGTGTGCAGCACCGCGAACCTCGACTTCGTGCGCTCACTCGGCGCGGACCACGTCATCGACTACACGGTCGACGATTTCACGACAGGTGAGGCCCGCTACGACGCGGTCATCGACATCGTCGCGAACCACAGCCTCGGCGACTGCCGCCGCGTGCTCACCCGCCGAGGCACGCTCGTGCTCGCGTCGGGCAGCGGCGGGCGCGTATTCGGCCCGATCGGGCGGATGCTGCGAGCCGCGCTCCTCGGCATGGTGGTACCCCAGCGCCTTCGACCCCTCACGTCGGTCGCGCGCGGTACCGACCTGGAGGTACTCCGCGAACTCATCGACGCCGGCACGATCACCCCCGCCGTCGACCGCACGTATCCGTTGTCAGAGGTGCCGCAGGCGCTGACGTACTTCGTTCAGCACAGCGTGCGGGGCAAGGTCGCGATCGCTGTCGCCAGCTAGTGCGCCGTCGTGGGCGCATCCACGACGAGCTCGCGCAGGTAGCGGGCGTACCCGCCGGGGGTGCGGCCGAAGCTGCGGGACGACGTCACCACCTCTGCCGCGTCGCTCGCCACCCTCGGGCGACCCGCGAGGCGCGCCACCAGGTCGACGTCCTCGTGCTCCGGAAGCGTCAGGTAGCCGCCCACCTCGCGATAGGCGGAAGCGCGGATGCCCAGGTTCGCGCCGTGAACGTGACCGTTCGGCTCGCCGGCCACGTGCGTCGCCTGCCACGCCCGCAACTGCTCCTCGGTCAGATCATCGAGTTCCGGCCGCACGGTACCCACCACCACATCGACGCCCCGCGAGGCATGATGTAGCTGGTCGACCAGCCAGTTCGGGGGTACGACGGAGTCGGCATCCGTGTTCGCCAACCACTCGGCGCCGCGTCGCAGCGCGAAATCGGCGGCGGCGGCGCGTGCGGCCCCCACATTCGACGACTCCAGCTCGAGTACGGTGACCCCGGGGAACGCGCGCGCGATCTCGGCGGTGCGGTCCAGGCATCCATCGGCCGCAACCGTGACCGAGACGTGCGCCTCCACCGCGCTCGCCGCCGCGAGCACCGATGTCAGGCACCGACCGATGAGAGCCTCCTCGTCGCGCGCGGGAATGATCACCGCCACCCGCATCAGGCGAGCCCCGTGCGCTGAGCCACGGACCGCGCATCGCGCGAGAACACCTCGAGCACAAAGTCCGTCTCCCGATGCGTGACGAGCGAGGGAATGCCGCGAGCGCGAATCAGCTCGTGCACGGTCTCCCCGTCGAGCGGGTAGTCGGCCACCGGGTGCAGCCAGTGGCAGGCGACCAGCACCCCGGTGTCACCGAGGGCCGCATCGATGTTGGCCAGCATGACCTTCAGCCCCGCCACGTCGAAGTAGTAGCCCACCTCCGACAGCACGACCAGATCGAACTCCCCCGCCGGAAAATCGGCGGAAACATCCCTGCGCTCCACCCGGGCCGACGGAACCCGCGCGGCGGCGCGGTCCACTGCGGCCTGCGAGATGTCTACCGCGAGCAGATCGGACGCCCGGGCCGCGAGAGACTCGGTGAGCACGCCAATCGAGCATCCGATCTCGAAGGCACGCTCGTACCGTTCATCGGGCAGCGCCGCGAGCGTCACGGCGCGCTTGCGCTGCTCATACCAGCGGGACTCGAAGCCCCACGGATCCTCTCGGCGCGCGTAGGTCTCGTCGAAGAACTCGGCACCCAGGGTGCGGGGGGACTCGATGAAGTACTCGACGGCGCCCGCAAAGTTGGTGAGGAAATCGGGTCGCAGCACGGGGGCCGCGCCCTGCGTCTGCGACGGGTAGCGGTCCAGGGCGCGCTGCTTCGCGACCGCATCGATCGACACGACGCGCAGGGCATCCCACGGAACGTCGTCGGGCGATGCCCAGTGCCACATCCAGATCGGAAACTCCAGCAGGCGTCGGCCACCCACCAGCTCGGCCACCACCTCGCCCACGACGCGATGGTCGCGGTGACCGTCGCCCCGCCACGGGCACACGATGAGCGCACGTCGCGACGACCCCGCGATGAGCGGCGTCAGAAGCTCCCGCACCCTCTGGCGGTTCTCCCGCGTCGCGCCATCCGGCACGTCGAGGAAGACCGGAGTAGCACCCCACAGGCCGGTGACGCCGTGCGCCTCATGCCGACGACGCTGCGCGATACCCGGCTCACCTGAGGCCGCGCCATCCGTCACGAAGACGACCGTGGAGCGGATACCCCGCCGCGCGCACTCCGCCAGAAGACCGCCCGCACCCAGCGTCTCATCGTCCGGATGCGCGGCCACCACCACCAGCTCGTCGACCCCGTCGAGACTCAATGGATCCCGGTCGAGCATGCGCGGCTCGGTCAACCAGTCCTCCCGCGTGCGGCTGGGTGTGGCCGCATCGAACGTCACCACGGCGCTACCGTGCTGCGCGCGAGCGCCTCGCCGAGCGACTCCTGGTCGCGTTCGGCGTGGTGCTGCCGAACGTAGAGCTGCAGGTCGGCGACACGCTTCGCGTGAGCGGCATCCAATGCGAGAGGCGCCGGCCCGAGGGCGTGACCCGCACGCGAGACGATCTCCTCGCACGCGCGCGCGACCGTCGCACGCACCCGCTTCGCGAGCACGCGTGGCTCGGCGGTGCCCGCATCGATAAGTGTGAGCGCCTCGGCGAGCGCGCGACGGGACGACTGCAGCAGTTCGTCGATCGCGCCCAGATGGGCGAGAAGATGGGGGTTGGGCTTCGCGGATGCTGCGGCGTGCACGGTGCGGCCGATTCCGACCGCACCCCCGAACCAGCAGGCTGCCACGCCGATGCCACCCCACGCGAACCCGGGCCGCGACAGGTACCACCCCGGTTCCCCCACCATGCGAGCGGATGCCTCGTCGAAATGTACCGGCCCACTCGGGATCTCACTGAGCCCCCGCGCCACCCACATGCCCTCGACCACGGTCACGCCGGGCGCCGTGAGGTCGACCGCGAAAAGTGCACGCGACCCGTCGGCGAGCGCTGTGGTAACGAGCGCGCCGTCGAGTCGGTCGGCGAGTGAACACCACGGCTTCGTGCCCGTCAGCGACCAGCCCCCGCCGGATTCGCTCGCGCGAAGGGGGTCGTCGTCGCCCTCAGCAGCGAACACACCCCATGCGCCGCTCGGCCGCGGCTTGCCTGTCGAGGCCAGAATTTCCTCGGCGTCGAGGTGAGGCTCGAGCGCACGAGCGGCGCCCAGGTCCACGGCCGCGACGGTGGCGAGCGCCTCCCACAGGTCGGCTCGGCTGGCGGGAGGTTCGGTGAGCTCGCGAGCCCAGCCGAGCGCATCATCCACACCGCGCAGATCACGCAGGAGCGCTGCCTCGGTGAAGGCACCCGCTTCGCCACCCAGAATCTCAACCCGCAGAGCGCTCATGCGGAGCCAACAACCGTCATCGTCCCTGTCTACGCGAACGCGCGAAGGAGGTGTACGGGTTGACGGGGTTGCGGTTCGTGCATAGGGGGACGGACGCCGCGCCCGGCTTGGCCAACACTTGCATTAATGCAACAATTGTGCGGATGCAGCACTCGGGTAGATATCAGGAAGCGATCGAAAGCGTCGCGATCAGCCGCAGAGTCCTGAGGAGTCAGCCCGACCAGGACCCCGTCACCGCGGCCGTCGGCGCCTCCAGCGCACTGCTCGCGGTCGCGACCCGCTCGGTGTCGGAGATCCTCGAAATGGTGACCCTATCCCAGTACCGCACGATGGTGGCCCTCGCGCCCGCGGCACAGATGTTCTCGCAACTACGATCGGTTATGGGGCTCGACGCTGCACGGCTCGACCATGAACTCGACGGTCTAATCCAGGGCGGATGGGTGCAGCAACTCGACGACGGGGCATTCTGCTTGACCCCCCACGGTGTGCAGCTCGTCACTCACGTCGACAACAAACGCCAGGCCGAACTCGCCGACATCCTGGCGTCACTGCCGCGTGCCGATCGCCGAGCGGTCGCGAACGCCTTCTCGATTTTCGCCTCAGCCGCCGAGAGCGAAAACCCGGGTGTGGGTCATGGCCCCGCCCTATAAACCTATGTGTGTGGCTTCACTGAGCCGATCCGACCGGGGGACGAGATCATAAATGGATACCGCAGAGATACCGATCCAGCGCGCGACTAGCGCCGACGAGTCAACACTCGTCTCATCACGAGCGCTCCTGGGGGTCGTTGCTCGCTCGCTCAGCGACGCTCTCGATGTGGTGAGCCTGCCCCAGTTTCGCGTGATGGTGATTCTGGCATCATCCGGCCCGCTCAGAATGGGTGTGCTGGCGGCTCGCGCCCACACTGTGCCGTCGACGTTCAGTAGAACCATTGACCGCATGGTCGCGGGGGGTTGGGTGCAGCGGCGAGACAGCCCAGATAGCCGTCGTGAGGTGCTCATCGAGCTGACCACCCCTGGCCGCTACCTCGTCGACCAGGTCACCGAGCGCAGGCGCAACGAGATCACCGCGATCATGCGGCGCCTCTCCCCCAGCGACCGCGCGGCCGTGGGTGCGGCGTTCGAGTTGTTCGCGAAGGCCGCCGGCGAGCCACCCACCGAAGAGCTACTGATGCTCGGCCTCTGACCATCCCCACCCTGCGGAAGGAATGCATGCTTACCCTCACCGAGAACGCGGCAACGATCATCCGCCACCTCGCGCTCGACGTCGCTAACGCGTCGACCGCTGGCCTACGCATCGGCGCGCGCGACGACGCCCCGGGCACCTTTCTCATCGAGATCGTTCCCTCCCCCGATCGCGGCGATCAGGTGGTGGATGCCCAGGGCGCCCACGTATTTCTCGACCCCATTGCCTGGTCCGGGCTCGCCGAGAAAGAACTCGACGCGACCGTCGACGAGAGCAGCGTGTACTTTCGGCTGCGCACCCGCGACTGACGGGTTCGCCCGCCTTGGGTATCGAGCTGAGCCCGGTGCTTCCACCTGCGCACGATTGACCCATCGCGTCCGTGGATCGCAGAGGCGGGTCGCGCGAACAGATTGATGCTTCGTCGCATGTCGTAGTCGCTATTGTCCGGTCTGTACCTTATCGCTGCGGTATTCGTCCAAGTATTGAAAGCTGGCGCGCAGATCGTCGAGCATCTCGCCGGCGGAGTGTGACAGCTCGGAGATCCACCATGGCGCTTGGGAAGCTAGGGCAAGCGCGGCATGGAGGTCGACGTTTCCCTCTCCCAGCGCTGTCATCGGAGCGACAGCATCTTCGGCCGGCCCATCCTTGATGTGCTGCACCGGCATACGGCCGGCGTACGTGATCGCGAGCTCGCCCAGGTTGACACCGGCGAACGTGCTCCAATACGCGTCAGGCTGCAAGAGCACGTCCCCCGGCAGCAAGTCGAAGACGTGGTCGATTGCCAACCGCCCGTCCGAGAGACGCTTCAACTCCCACCAGTGGTGATGCACACCGAATTGCATGCCGAGCGATGCAGTGAAGGCGGCCCCGGCGGCGAACTCGGCCGCGATGTCGCGCAGCCCAGCCTCGGACGAGGCGCGAGGTTCCTGTCGGTTGCCGGGGAATATTGCGATGCCTCGGCCGAAGGCGTCCGCGTGCCGACGGACAAAATCCTGGCTGTCCCTAGTGATCGGGAGCGGTATATGGACGGCGGCGACGTCTAACCCGACGCGAGCGAATCTCTCGGCCCACGCGTCGAGGTCGGTGTCGGGGTCGCGGAACGCTGTCTCGACTCCCTCGAAGCCGATGTCCACCAGGGCTTCGATAGTCTCGTCGGGTCGCGCATCCAGGCGGTCGCGCACCGAGTAGAGCTGCACGCCGATCCGGTGTGCGGACCTCACCGCGAAGCCCACCGTTCGATCGGGGAATCGCTGTAGAGGTGTTCAATGATCTGCAGTGTGCGCGCGGCCGACTCCGTCGTTACTGGCGATGGTGCCCCGCGAATGAGCGCAGCGGCGACACCCTCGTAGAACGCAGGGTAGTCCCCTCTCATGGTCGGCACCCGCGACGACGACCCGCGAGTGTTCAGAATCCCCCACTGAGCTTCAGAAGAAGCGCCGTAGCCAGAGGCCGTTGGTGAAACGCCCGCGTCGAGGGCCGCCTCCTGCCCGTCGATGCCCTCCACGCGGTAGGCACCGCGCGTGCCAAGAATGTGGAACCTCGGCGCCCCGAGAGCGGCGAACCGGCTCATAAAGAGATGCGATCGCGTCCCCGACCGGTGCCGCAATGAAACGAATGCGCTGTCGTCGCTCCCGCCCTGGGTATCGAGGATGCGCAGTTCACCCGTCGCCTCGTCCACCTCGCCGAAGAGCTGCAACGCCTGGTCGATCAGGTGCGCACCGATGTCAAAGAGAATTCCCGTGCCTTCGGAGGGTCCGCTCGTGCGCCAGTGTCCCGGTGCAAGCGGCCAGCTGCGCTCGAACGACGAGCGGAAGGTGTGCACGTCGCCAAGCGCACCGTCGGCGAGCAGGCTGCGGACCGTAAGGAAGTCGCCGTCCCAACGCCGGTTCTGAAACACCGCGAGCAGCTTTCCGGCTTCGGCCGCGGCTCGGCGCAGCACCTCGGCATCGGCACTCGTCAGCGCGAAGGGCTTGTCGATCACCACCGCGCAACCGGCGCCGAGCGCACGTAGGCCCTGTTCCAGGTGCGCCGTCGGAGGGGACGCGATGACGATGAGATCGAGGTCGTCAGCGGCATCCCACAGCAGATCTGGGCGGTCGAGGATCGACGCGGCGGGATAGGTCTGGCCCGCGCGTTCCTGCCGGGATGGGTCCGACGTGACGATGTGAGTGAGTTCGAAGTCGTCGTTGGAGGCGATCAGAGGCGCGTGGAACACTCGACCGGCCAGCCCGAAACCGAGCAGACCGGTGCGCAGGGGTGCCGTCACGCCAGCTGCGCCAGATCGGTCGGCGTCCCCGCTTCGAGCACAATGAGCTGTGTGCCGAGACCCTCCCACCGTGGCCGGAGGTTCTCCAAGTAGGCCAGTGGGTCGTCGGGGCTTGGATACCAGTGCGAGCCCATGAGGATCACGTGGTTACGCCGGAATTCTTCCCAATTCTTCGAGGACACCTCGATGCCTTCCGGCACGTCGTACGGCACGGGGAACGCGTCGGTGAAGACTCGGTAATGGATCGGGATGATAAACCGCGGGCGCAGCATTTCAATCAAACTGATCTCCTGGCCGACGAACTTCGGCAGGGGCATGAAGAACACGTCGATGTCGGGCAACTCGTGGTGTGCATTGAATTGCTCGTGCAGGTCACCGGGGTGGTAGAAGCTCAGCCCGGTCGACCGCGATGTGACGTGGTATCCGACGTTGGGGTAGCGGGTGTGTCCCACGTAGAGACCCCGCTGCTCCGGCCACAGGGGCTCGTCGGTCGCGTCCACGCGGTAGCGCTCGGGACGCTCGCTACTGTCGATGGTGATCAGGTTGAAGTCGCCCAGCTGAGCGGTCGTCGGTCCGTCGTAGCTGTCGCCCGGTTCCCGCGTCAGACCCGGGTAGATAACTGTCAGCTTGTCCTCCGGCACGAACTGCAAGCCCTCGTGCAGACCGAGCACGGGAGAATCGAGACCGTTCACGTCGACGCAGCTCGGGGGCACGACGAGCCGCGCGAACTCAGGGTCCGATGTGAAGCGTGCGATCGTCTTCTCGTCGAAGTGGTCGTGGTCGTCGTGCGTCACGCAGATGAAGTTGGGCGTCGCCACGTCCGCGGGGAGGCAGTAGGGGTCGATCATCAGCCGTGAACCACCGGCCACGATCTCGACACCAGCGCCTCCGTGCCAGGTCACAGTATTGGTGGTCATCGGGGGTCTCCGCTCAGGGTGAGGGCTTCGCCAGGCTGCACGACGGTGAACTCGGCACCTGCGTCGGCCACGAGTCCGGCGAGCTGAATGAGACGTGTCGCCGGGTCGGGGATAGTGCGATGCCATCCGCGTTCGATGAGTTGTCGGATCTCCCGGCGGTACACATCAGGATCGGCGCCATCAATTGGCCGACCGGTGAACGGCTCGAGCGACGTCAGACCGTCGGCGTCCGCATCGGGCAGTAACCCGCCGGAAGCCGGCCGGTACTGGATCGGCACGACCCGCCGGGGCTTTACTGCGTTCAGCACGGGCACTTCAGCACCGCGCATAGAAGCAACGGGCAACAGCATCACGTCGATGCGGCCGCGCAGCTCACGCAGCTCGTCGTAGACGAGCTGGAGGGCGCCGGGATGCCAAACCGTCACCCCCGCGATCTCGACGACGAAGCCCACCGTCGGGTGTGCGCCGCCCAGGATGTCGCCGTACCCGGCCGGCCATAACGTGCCGTCAGCCGGACGGTACTGCTTATCGAAGAGGGGAATGTGCAGGAACGACGTCGACGTGCGTTCACTGCTTTCGGTCACCTCGACGTGAAACGGCCCCAAGTTGGTCTCGACGGTCGATCCCGCCGGCGACCGGTGGCCGAGCCGAGTGTACTTGGGGTGGACCAACGTCAGGGCAGCGGTCGGCACGTACTCGAGCTGGTGGTCGACTGGGTGATTCGCGACGTCGAACTCGGCAGCGCGTACGCATCCGGATGCTGCGACCATCCCCTCGAAGCGGTCAGAACCGACCAGGCGGCGCAACGATGGCGCATGCATGTGATCGTGGTCCTCAGCGCTGACGAGCACGTAGTCATACTCAATGCGGTCGTCCGTGGTCAGCACGGGGTCGATAATCAGGCTTGTCGATCCCTGCGTGAGCGAGACCCCGGACGCTCCCCACCAGGTGAGCTGCACGAGCTCGTCTTCTCGGGTCATGGTTGTGGTTCTCCTTTGCCTATGCAGTGCCGTGGGAAGCACGGGATCGTCGGGACAGCGAGTCGATGATGACGGCGAGAAGCAGGACGGCGCCCGTAATCATGTAGCGCACCGACGAGTCAAGGTTCATCAAGGTGAGGCCGTTGGAGATCGACTGGATGACGAGGATGCCGAGCAGAGCGGAGAACGCGCTGCCGCGTCCGCCAAAGAGCGACGTCCCGCCGATGACCGCCGCCGCGATCGCGACCAGGTTAGTGTCGCCTCCGCCGCTCGACAGGCTCGCCGAGGCGAGGCGCGCAGACGCGAGTAGACCACCCAGCGCGGCAAAAACCGTACCGAGGACCATCACCGAGATGAGGATGCGGTTCACCCGGATTCCCGCGCGTCGGGCCGCCTCGATATTGCCCCCGACCGCGAAGACTGCACGCCCCCACGCGGTTCGGGTGAGGAAGAAGTTCATCACCACGGTGAGCACGACGAAGAACAGGAACATCAGACCGACCCCGCGGTTCGTCGAGAGGTACCAGACGACGCCCACGAGAAGGGCGAGCAACAACACGCTCTTCACAATCATGACCATCAGCGAGCCGGTCGATAGCCCCGCGCGTCCGCGGCGGCGCATGCGGGACCAATCGGACACGAACACCCCTGCTGCCGCGAGCGCGGCCAAGGCGTAACCGACCGACGGCGGTAGGAACCATGCCTGGGCGAACTGCACGATCCAGGAGTCAAAGGGAAGGTTGATCGTTCCGTTCGGGCCAAGAACTTTCAGCTGGAGGCCAAGGAAGGCCAGAAGACCCGCGAGCGTTATGACGAACGTCGGCACTCCGAACCTGGTGAGCAGCGCGCCGTAGATCAGCCCAATCACGGCAGCGGCAGCAAGGGCGAGGGCTATGGCGAGCCAGATTGGCCAGCCCGCCTGGGTCATGCCGACCCCGAGGATGGCAGCGGAAAGTCCGCTGATTGAGCCGATTGATAGGTCGATCTGGGCGACCAATAGCACGAGGACTACACCGATGGCGATCGTGCCGATGGCCGCGCATTGCAATGAAAGGTTGACGAGGTTGTTCGCCGATAGGAAGTTGGGGTTGATGAGCTGGAAGATTGCCCAGATGAGCACGAGGCCGACAACCACAGGGAGGGATCCGAGGTCACCGGAGCGCACTCGTAGCACGAAATCGGCGACCGCACCCGCAACGCCATCGCGATGGGAGATTCTCTCGTCATGCGTGTCCATCGTCATTCGCCGGTATCCTTCTGTTCAATCTGTGTGCCCGCGCGACGGGTCACCGCGTTGTCGCTCGCGCCCGTGATCGCGGCGATGATTTCCTCGTAGCTGACGTCGGCGATGCGGAAGGTGCCGTTGTTGCGACCCAGCCGTAGCACGGCGACTCGATCAGCTACGGCCTGCACATCTGCCATGTTGTGGCTGATGAGCACCACACCGATTCCGTTCTCCCGGATTCGCTCAATGAGGTTGAGGACCTCTGCGGTCTGCGCGACCCCAAGGGCTGCTGTCGGCTCATCGAGGATGACGACTCGTGGCTCACCGATTAGCGATCGGGCGATGGCCACGGTCTGGCGCTGACCGCCGGAGAGCGCTGCGACCGGGATGCGGACAGAGGGGATTTTTGCAGAGAGCTGTCGCAGTAGCGTCCAAGCCTGCCTCTCCATCTCCTCCTCATCCATCGTCATCCTCCCGAGCTCGTGACCGAGGTACAGGTTCGCGACGACGTCGAGGTTGTCGCACAGGGCCAAGTCCTGGAACACGGTCGCGATACCGAGTTCACGCGCCGCCGCGGGGGAGGGGATGGCCGCGCTCTCGCCCGCGAACTCGATGGCTCCCTCGTCCGCCGAATGAACGCCGGCGAGGATCTTCACGAGTGTGGACTTCCCTGCGCCGTTGTCGCCGACGATTGCCACTACCTCCCCGGGGAACACGTCGAAGTCCACCTCTGTGAGGGCTCGAACAGCGCCGAACTTCTTCGACACCGCCCTTAGCGAAAGAACCGGCTCCCGGGAGGAGGGTGGATTCTGCACTTCGACCATGTGGATGCTTCCTCTTTGTCGATGAAAAGAACGGAGGCCGGCCTCGCGAACCGGGGGCCGGCCTCCATCCATCGTTACTTGATGCCCGCCTCGGCGCACGCCGCGGCGTACTCACCGGAGCAGATGTCTGCCACCGTCAGGAACTTGTCGGCCACTACGGTGTCCATGATGTTCTCGACCGTCACCACCTGCGGCTCGAGGAGGAACGCGGGAACGTCGTCGCCGCCTTGAGTCTTGGCAGTGGTGTCGGCGTCCGGTCTGTTGCCGTCGATCAGTGCCACGGCAAGCTCCGCCGCTTTCTCCGCTTGGTCTTTCAGACCCTTGTAAATGGTGGAGTACTGGTCACCGACGAGGATGCGCTGGATAGCCGCTAGCTCGGCGTCGCCTCCAGTCACCGGAGGGAGGTCGGTGATACCGGCCGCCTTGAACGCCGCGGCCACGCCGCCCGCGATCCCGTCGTTCGCGGCGTAAACGCCGGCGATGTTGTCGAACTGCGTCAGCTGGCCCGATACCCAGTCCTGGGCCTTGGCGGGGTCCCAGCCGGGGGTGTCGAACTCGGCCAACAGCTCGCGATCCGATGCGTCGAACATCGTGTGAGATCCGGTTTTCAGCAGCGCCGCGTTGTTGTCGGTCGGCGAACCGTTGACGACGAGGATGCCGCCGTCGGTGCCGAGCTCGTCAAGGCGCGTCAGAAGCCCCTCGGCCTGCAGTTCGCCGACGCGCTCGTTGTCGAAGGAGACGTAGTACGCGATCTCCGCATTGTTGATCATGCGGTCATAGGCGATGACGGGGATGCCCTGGCCGGTCGCGTTGCTGACGATTGACGCCGCTGCCTCACCGTCGAATGGGTCGAGTACGAGCACATCGGCGCCCTGCGTGATCATCGACTCGGCCTGCTGTTGCTGCTTGGATGCGTCTCCATCCGCGTTCGCGTACAGCACCGTGCAGTCAGGGCAGAGCTCGGCGACCTTGGCCTCGAAGTATGGCTTGTCCGCGCTTTCGTAGCGGGCTGTGACGGAGTCGGGGAGCAGAAGCCCGATCACGCGTTTGTCGTCTCCCCCGCCTCCGGCGTCGCCGGTCGGCGCGCAGGCGCTCAAGGCGGACGCAATTATGAGTGCAGCGGTCGCCGCTGCGGCGACCCGTTTGATGTGAAGCCTCATGTCAAACCTCTCCATTGAAGTACGCCCTTGGTGGCGAGTGGTTTGAGCATGCCAGAGTTCATTTGTTGACGTCAAGTCTTGAACTCAACGCAGAGCGTGCTACTCATAGGGCTGCATCACTGCGCTGTCGATGGCCAGAGCGACCGCCCCCACCGTGGCCGAACGCATCCCCAGCTGCGCGACGACTACCTCCGGGGCTCGCGACCGATCCACGAGAACCGACCTCTCCACGACCTGGCGCAGCGGGCCGATGAGCGTTTCCCCCGTCTGTCCCAGCTCACCGCCCACGACGATCCGCTCAACGTCGAGCAGGTTCGCGACATTGGCCGCGGCACCGCCCACCTGCCGACCGATCCGTCCAATAGCGCGCATGCTGGTGTCATCGCCCGCAATCGCGCGCTGCACGACATCGTTGAGCTTGACGCTCCCGAGTTCCGGACGCACCAAGTCGACGAGCGCGCTCCCTCCGGCTAGCGCCTGAAGGCAACCCCGATTTCCGCAGAAGCAGGCTGGGCCGCCCTCATCGATCGTCATGTGCCCGAACGCGCCGGCGATGCCGTTCGTACCGTCGAGAAGCCGTCCGTCGAGGATGAGCCCCGCCGAGATGCTCTCCCCGATTTCCAAGTACAGCGCATTCCCACTCCGCCGCGCGGCTCCATAGCGCAGCTCGGCGACCGCCGCGAGTTTTCCCGCACTGTCGACAAACACCGGGCGCTCTAGTCTGCGCGACATGACCTCGGCTATTGGAAGACCATCCCAGCCGCTCAGCATGCCGCCGCGCGAGGTCATCCCAGTCTCGCGCAAAATCGGCGCTGGGAGCGCAATACCCACAGCCTGGAGGTCAGACATGCTTGAACCAGCCGTGTCGAGCATGTCGGCGATCAGCATCGCCACCCTGTCGAGTTCGTTGTCAGCGCGGTGCTTCCTCGCCAAAGGCATGTGATGCTCAGCGATCACGGAGGCCGCGACATCGGCGAGCGCGATGCGCATGTGCCGCACTGAGAAATGAACCCCCACAACGAGCCCTTGCGAGTGTGCGAGGGTAACCTTCAGAGCTCGGCGACCGCTCTGTGTAGTGGGTGTGGTCTGGAGCACGCCGGTCGCCGCGAGTTCCTTGACGATGTTGGACACAGTAGCCGCAGACAACCCGGTGGTGCCAGCGAGCTCGACCTGCGTCAGTCCGCCGTACTGCTTGACCGCCTCGACAACTCTCGTTCGGTTGGCTTCACGAAGCGAAGCCTGGGAGCCGGAAGGTCGACGCTTTACCACCACCCGAACACCGTACAGCCACCGGGCCGCATGGCGCAGGAGCCTTCGGCAACGAGTGGGCCGCCGTATGTCGGCCCACTCGTGTCCGCCCCTTAACGCACCGACGCAAGGAACGACTTCGTGCGTTCGTGCGTCGGCGAGGTGATCACCTGCTTGGCGGGGCCAACCTCGAGCACCTGACCGTCATGGAAGTAGGCGACCCGATCCGCAACGTCGCGGGCGAAGCCGATCTCGTGAGTAACCACAATCATCGTCATGCCGGTCGAGGCGAGCTCGCGCATCACCGCGAGCACGTCACCCACCAACTCCGGGTCGAGGGATGACGTGGGCTCGTCGAACAGCATGAGCTGGGGCTGAACGCACAGGGCGCGCGCAATCGCCACGCGCTGCTGCTGACCGCCCGACAGTTGGGCCGGATACGACGACGCCTTCTCCGCGAGTCCCACCTGCTCCAGCAGTGCGCGGGCTCGGGGAAGGTAGGCGGATGACGGCTCGCCCAGCACGATCTTGGGCGCAAGCGTGAGGTTCTCGAGCACCGTCATGTGTTTGAAGAGATTGAAGTGCTGAAAGACCATCCCGATCTTGGAGCGACGTCGGGCCGCCTCCGCCGCGCCGAGCTCGTGAAGGTCTCGACCCTGCTGCCGGAAGCCGACCGGCTCATCGCCGACCCAGATCATTCCACCGTCGAGCGGCTCGAGCTGGTTGATGCAGCGCAAGAATGTGCTCTTGCCCGAGCCAGACGGTCCGATCATGCAGAGCACTTCGCCCTTCATGACCTCCAGGCTCACGCCCTTCAGAACCTCGAGCGAACCGTAGCGCTTACGCACATCGACGGCCCTCACCAGTGCATTCATCGCTGTCCCCCTTCTCGGGTACGCGGAACGAGATCAGGCGACGCCAGAAACTCGACCGGGTGCGAAACTCTGTGCCGCGCGCGTAGTAGCGCTCGAGAAAGCCCTGCCCGATCGTCAGGATGGTGGTCATCACGACGTACCAGATCGTGGCGACGATGAGCAGCGGGATCACGTCGAAGTTGCGCGCATAGATGATCTGGGCGGAGTACAGCAGGTCTGACACCGCGATCACCGAGACGAGCGCAGTCGCTTTGAGCATGCCCACCAACTCATTGCCGGTGGGCGGGATGATGACGCGCATGGCCTGAGGCAGCACGATCCGCCTCATCGTTTGGGCGCCGGTCAACCCCATCGCGGTCGCGGCCTCACGCTGACCCTTGTCGACGGAGATGATGCCGCCGCGCACGATCTCAGACATGTAGGCCGCCTCGTTGAGACCCAGGCCCAGAATCGCGGCGAGAAACGGGGTGATGATCTGGTTGGCGTCGAGCGCGAGACCCGGAATGCCGAATGAGATCACCGGATACAGCGCCGCCAGGTTGTACCAGAAGATCAGTTGCACCAGCAGCGGGCTGCCGCGAAAGAACCCGACGAACCCGCCCGCGGTCCAGCTCAGCACCGGGTTCGTCGACAGCCGCATGATGGCGACGACCACACCGAGCGTGACGCCGATCACCATGGCCACGAGCGTGAGCCCGAGTGTCACCCCGATGCCCGAGATTATCTTCGGGTCGAACAGGTACTTGAGCACGTTCTCCCACTCGAAGCGGGGGTTGGTGACGGCTGAGTGCACCAGCAGTGCGAGGAGGCCGACCACGATCGCGCCTGCGATCCACCGACCCACGTGCTTCCGGCGATGGATCACGTAGTCGTCGGGATGAGCAGTCGTCGTTGATGTCATCGTGGTCGGCCTCCTACTTGTGTGGCTGAACTACTTGTTGCTGATCTGGTCGACCGTGATCGCCGCGGTCGACGGGAAGGCCCACTTCTCGTTCACGGCCTGGTAGGTGCCGTTCTCGATGAGAACCTTCATGGCCGCCTCGAACGCGGGGGTCAACGGCGAGTCCTTCGCGATCGCGAACGCGAACGGCGAGCTGTTGATGTCGTCACCGGGCGCCACCTCGAAGCCGCCGGCTTTCTCGGCGTCCCACGCGATGCTGATGGTGTCGTTGAGGTGACCGTCGATGCGACCCGAGGTGAGGGCGAGCAGTGCCTCCTGACCAGACGGGAAGAGGTTCTCCTCCACGGCCGGCTTGCCCGCGTTCGCACAGGCCTCCTGGATGCGCGGCAGAATCTCGATCGCCTGCGACGTGCCCTTCGAGGCGGAGATCCTCAGCCCGCACATCGACTCGAAGTCGGTGCTGATGTCGAGGGGGTTGCCTTCGGCGACCGCGACACCGGTTCCGCCGAGACCCCACGTGACCATGTCGACGTTGCCGAGCCGCTCCTCGGTCACCGTGAACGCGGATGCCGCGAGGTCGTACTTACCCGACGAGATACCGGGGAGGATCGTGTCGAACTGGGCAGGCTCGAGGGGGATGTCCACACCGAGGGTCTGGCTCAGGGCGGCGATCATGTCTGCAGTCCAGCCGATGATCGTCTCGTTGTCCTCGTCGTAGAACTGGAACGGCGCGAACGTCGGGTCGGTCACCGAGATAAGCGACTCGGTGCCGTCGGGCAGCAGCGCCGCTGCCTCCTCGCTGAAGGGCGCGTTGGGGAACACGTCGCCGGCGCCGGCGTCAGTGCCGTCCCCGGTGTCGGTGCTGGGTGCCGAACACGCACTCAGCGCGAAGACGGTCGCGATCGCGAGTGCTGCGGGAGCGTAGAGCTTCTTCATGTCATGCCTTTCTGTGTTTGAGGTTATGTGGTGCGGTCTGCCCCGAACGCCTCGTCCAGGAAGCGTTCGAAGAAGCGGTCGACGTCAACGTCGGTGGCCATGCGGCAATTCGCCTGCAGGTGAGGAAAGCGATCGAGTGTGCGCGTCTGGGACCGCCCCACGCTCTCGCCCCCGACCACGATCTCGACGTGGCTCGGGCTCATGGTGAGAAGGTCGGGATGCAGCAGGTGTGCAATGACGAGCGGATCGCACATTTCCGCCCCGATAACGTGCTTGTTGCGCCAGTACGCGTCGAAGTAGGCGCGGGTCATGTCGTAGACGAACTCGCCCACACCGCCCGAATAGCGGATGCGCTCCCGATCGTCGGCCGTCATGAAAACCTTGCTTGTCACATCCAGGCCCACGATGTCGAGGTTCGCGAAGCCGGCGCGCAGCACGATGTCGGCCGCGACCGCGTCGTGCCAGAAGTTGAACTCGGCGGCGGGCGTGACATTGCCTGCCCCGATTGCGCCGCCCATCACGACGAGGCGGTCGACGCTGCGCACGAAGTTGGGGTTGGTCTGCACCGCCGCCGCGATGTTGGTGAGGGGGCCGAGCGCAGCGATCGTGACCGGCCCGGCCGCGGTGGTCGCGATAGTCGCGAGATATTCGGATGCCGACGTGTCGCGCGCGTGGTGCTGGGGCGCCGGTCCCGCGACGTCTCCCAAACCGTCGATCCCGTGCGAGCTCGAGGTGTGCGGCAGCTCCCCACCCAGCGGCAGGGCGGCCCCGGCATACACGGGGATGTCGGGTCGACCCGCGATCTCGAGCACGCGCAGGGCGTTCTGTGTCACTTGCTCGACACCGGTGTTGCCGGCAACGGTGGTGACGGCTTCGAGCTTCAGGCCGGCTCGCAGCGCCCAGATGATCGCGAGGGCATCGTCTATGCCGGGGTCGCAGTCGATGATGAGTCGCAAGTCGGGCTCCAGGGGTTACGAAAATCTACTCCAGTAGATTCTGTGGCGTGGCAGCGACTCTACTCCAGTAGATAGCCGTGTTGTCAAGGACTTTCACCCGAAAGCCGCAGAACCGCGCTCGCTGGCCAGAACGGCCTATATTGGTGCAATGGGTCGAGCGAACCGCGAAGACGTGGCCCGGCTCGCCGGCGTGAGCACCGCTGTCGTCAGCTACGTCGTCAACGACGGGCCCCGACCGGTCGCACCCGCCACCCGCCAGCGCGTGCTGGACGCCATGCACGAGCTCAGCTACCGCCCCAACGCGTCTGCTCGCGCCCTCAAACTCTCGCGCACCAACGTGATCGGGTTCCTACTCACCGACATCACCAACCCCTACTTCTCTGAGCTGGCGCTCTCGCTGCAAGACCACGCCCACTCACTCGGGTACGGGCTGCTGCTCGCCAACACCGGGCGCACCGGCGCCCTCTCCATCTCCGAACTCACGAGCATGCTCACCCGCGAACCCGACGGCATCGCGCTCTACGGTGTGCACGACGACGCCACCTACGAACTCGTCGCCGCCTCGGGCATCCCCGTCGTCTCCCTCGACTGGCACAACGCCAAACAGGGCATCGTCTCGATCGGCATCGACGCCTATGCTGCCGCGCGTGACGCCGTCGAACACCTCATGTCGCACGGCCACCACGAGGTCGGCATGATCGCCGGCACCCCCGACTCCAGCCGTCGACGCCAGTCATGGACCGACCTCATGAGCCCCCGCTGCTCGCCCGAACGCCTCGAACAACTCATCGCAACCGCGGAGTTCAGCCGGCAGGGCGGCTACGACGCAGCCCGCCAACTACTCGACCAGGCCAACCCGCCCACGGCGATCTTCGTCTCCTCCGACGTGCAGGCGTTCGGCGCCATCCGCGCCATCCAGCAGGCGGGCCTGCGCATCCCCGAAGACATCGCCCTCGTCTCGCTCGACGGCACCGCCGCCTCCGCCTACACCTACCCGGCGCTCACCGCAGTCGCCGTGCCGCTCGAGCGGATCGCCGAACACTGCATCAACCAGCTCACAGGAAACGAGCCGCCCTCGAGCACGTCGATCACACTGCCGCACCGGCTCGTCGTGCGCGAGAGTTGCGGGTGTGAAGGGGACAGCGCGGCGGGCACCGCTCAGTACGAGCGCACCCCATGAACAGGCATCCGGCCACACCAGACCCGAGCGCGCGTCCCGCCGACCGTTCCCTCAATCGCCGACTGAACCGAGCACTCCGGGTACTCGGACCCGGGCTGATCACCGGCGCCGCCGACCCGGATCGATCCGCCGATGAGGGGCAGGCCGCGAC
>CAYZHZ010000001.1:0-11629 GCA_964477625.1 uncultured Salinibacterium sp. | reverse complement strand
GGCGCCGCCGATGACGACCCCTCCGGCATCGCCACCCACTCGCAGTCCGGCGCGGCCTACGGGTTCCAGATCCTGTGGACCGTCATCTTCACCCTCCCGCTCATGGTTGCCGTGCAAGAGGCGTGCATGCGCATCGGGGCGGTCACGGGGCAGGGTCTCGCGGCGGTCGTGCGTCGAACCTACTCGCGCACAGTGCTGTACCCCGTCGTACTTCTCGTCGTTGCCGCCAACACCCTCAACATCGGGTCGGACATCGGTGCGATGGCCGCGAGCGCACAGCTGCTCGTGCCCTCCGTGCCGCTTCTGCCACTCTCCCTCGGCTTCGCCGTGCTCATCGTCCTGCTCGAAATATTCGTCGCCTACAAGGTTTACATCCGGGTGCTCAAGTGGCTGTCACTGGCACTGTTCGCCTACGTCATCACCGCGTTCTTCGTGAACGTGCCGTGGAGCGAAGCCCTACTCGCCACGCTCGTCCCCCAAGTGAAGTTCGACGGCCCCTTCCTCTACCTCTTGGTCGCGGTTCTCGGGACCACGATCTCGCCCTACCTGTTCTTCTGGCAGACCAGCAACGTGGTCGAAGACGAGATCGCCGAGAAGCGCAAAATCGACAACGACGAGCCGACCCCACCACGCATCTCGAAGGGGTACCTGCGGCGTCTGCGCATCGACACCGTCGTGGGAATGCTGTTCGCGAACATGATCGCCTGGTTCATCATGCTCATCGGCGCCGTCGTACTCAACACGGGCGGGGTTACCAACATCACCACCGCAGCTGAAGCCGCGGAGGCGCTACGGCCACTCGTGAACGGGTTCCCCAACGCTGGCGTACTCGCCGAGATCATCTTCGCTGTGGGTGTCATCGGCGTCGGATTGATGAGCGTGCCCGTGCTCGCAGGATCGTCCGCCTACGCGATCGCCGAAACCTTCGGATGGCGTGAAGGCCTCTCGCGCCGTTTCAGCCAGGCCCGCGGCTTCTACATCACCATCGCGGTCGGCACCCTCGTCGGCATGTCGTTCAACCTCATCGGCATCGACCCCATCCAGGCACTCGTGGCCACCGCCGTCTTCAACGGACTCGTCGCCGTTCCCCTCATCCTCGTCATCGCGCTGCTCTCCAGCCGCGAAGACGTCATGGGCAAGTACCGCAGCGGCTTCTGGTCGAAGGCCGGACTCTGGACCACGTTCGTCGTGATGGCTGCTGCCGCGGTCGCCCTCGTCCTTTCGCTGATCTGAGCGGGGTGGGCTAACGCGAGGCCGACTACAGAGGCCAACCTCGAGCATCACCCGCCAGTCATGAGTAACCGTGGTTCTATTCAAGGTTATTGGGATATCCTTCAATAACACTTGAGTTATTTAAGGTTAGGAGCGCGTGTGGCTTCGACTGCCGACTGGCCAGCCCACACAAGCGAAGTGCGCCCCTGGCGACAAACTCGACGCGCCGGCACGCGGGAAGACCGCATGCTCACGCAGATCGAGGTGGCCATCCCACCCAAGATCGCCACACTCGACTACGCACTCCCACCCGGCCTCCTCGCCGAGGCGGAGCACGCCACCTTCGACGTCGGCCACATCGAAGGCACAGCGGCAACGCAGCTCGCAGCACTCGGCCGCTTCCTCATCCAGACCGAGAGCGTCTCCTCATCCAAAATCGAACAGCTCGACGCCGACACCGAGCAGTTCGCTCGCGCACTCGCCGGCAGCCGAGCCAACGAGAGCGCAACATCCATGGTGGCTGCAACGGCGGCGCTCGCCGAGCTCATCGCGCGCGCGGGTCACACCGCCACCATCACCCTCGAAGACATCCTCTCCGCGCACCACACCCTCATGCGGGGTGACCCCCATGAGCTCCACACCGCGGGGCGACTACGCGATGTGCAGAACTGGATTCTCGGCAGCGACTACTCCCCCCGCGGAGCAGTCCACATTCCACCGCCGCCCGAACTTGTTCCGGAGTACATGGATGACCTGCTGCAGTACGCCAACCGCAACGACATCCCCCCGCTCATGCAGGCCGCCGCGGTGCACGCCCAGTTCGAAGCGGTTCACCCCTTCACCGACGGCAACGGACGAATCGGACGCGCCCTCATCAACGCGGTGCTCCGCCGACGCGGTGTGACGCGGCACACTGTCATCCCCATCGCTACCGCCATGGTCGCCGACCGGGACGGCTACTTCGAGCTCATGAACGGCTACCGTCGGGGCGAGCTCGGCCCATTCGTGCGCAACCTCATTCACAGCGCCACCCTCGCGACCGCCCAGACTCTCGTCACCGCGAAGCGCTTTCACGACCTCCCCATCGAGTGGCGCGAGACTGTGCGCCCACGCGCAGGCTCCGCGGTCGCCGCCATCCTCGAGCACCTCACCGAACACCCGGTGATGAACATGGATGTCGCCGCCAGGCTTACCTCAACCACACCCCAATCCATCTACACCGCAATGGCCCGCCTCGAGTCCGACGGCATCGTGCACGAGATCACGGGCCGCGCGCGCGACCGCGTCTGGGCAGCCACGGAGGTTCTCGCGGAGCTCGACGAGCTCAGCGCACGCATCGCGGCCGCCGTTCGCCGATAGCGCGAGCCGGGGAAGAGCCCAGCGATCAGTCCGATGCGGTTCCGTTCTCCACATGCGCGAGGGCATCGAGTACAAGCACAGTCGCTTCTGTTATTCTCGGAGAAAGGTTCCACCCCGCCGATAAGAACTCCTGAGTTCTGCCGAAAGGCTAGGCGGGGTGGTCATTTTCACCAGTACTTGGTGTGACCTGACTGAAACAGATCGAACTCAGTGCGTGGGCCCGGCAAGACGGAAAGCCACGAACCGTCTCCGGCCTCCAGCGATCGAAACAGAGACCAGGCGTAGAAGTCCGCTATCTGACCGTTGGGGTCCTCTCTCACCGGCTTGAAGGTAATCCAGTACCGTCTTCCGATCTGGTTCAACACTGGCTTCACCGCCCTCAGAAACGCCCCTCGCTGACGAGCCGACAGCGCAGAATCGAACATGAGAACGACCGGGTCGTGATCGGGGGCGAGAGCCTTGAGCAAGTATTTTGCCAGCGCGCCGCCAATCAGCGAGTAAAACACCTCCGGACGGTGTTTCGACGGATGCGCCAAGTGTTTGTCGGCGTAGATGCTGTGCACCCAGCAGTGCCCGTGGCTGCACAGTGAGCCCACTACCCGCTTGCGGGTACCCACCGAGTTTGTGGTCGCGTGAAACGGTACCTGATCGTCCAGCCCGCGCGCCAGAAATTCGTAGGTGAGACTCGAAATGCTGCGCCCGCATCCGATCGGGTCGCTCGTCATGTAGGCCGACATCACATAGTGGTTGGTGCCGCGTCCCGAAAAATCGAGGTTTCCTGATTCATCGATGAAGACGTATAGGGGACTAGCCACGCGAGCAACGTAGCCCACCCTGCCGGGCCGATGAGCCTCAAAATACCGCAGCGAGCAGGAGCCATTCCCCGGCCGACCTTCCTACCCGGCATCAGGAGCGCAGTGATGTCTGCGGGCGGCTATACCCTCTCGGCAGAGTCGAATCTGGCTCGCTTTTAGAGAACTGGAGATGAAATGGCAAAAGTAGCTCCGTACCACTCGAAGAATCCGACTGATCCCGACGTACACCACAACAACGACAACTGCCCCAGTGGCAAACAGATCCCTGCTCACAACTGGGCCTCTGGCACCAACAACTGGCCGCTGTGCCAGCACTGTCGCGAGATATAACTAGAGAACCGGCGGGGCTGGTGCAGCGCTGAGCTCGCATCAGCCCCGCTCTGCACAGCGACCAACCAAATCACAAGGTTGGTCCACTACCTGCCCAGCCGCGCATCCTCAATCCGCGGGAGGAACCACGTCAGCAACCCCGCCAACGGCAGAAAAGCGCAGATGCGGTACACCGCTACAATCCCGATGCTGTCTGCCAGCACACCCAGAATCACCGCCGCGATCCCGCCGAGCGCGAAATTGAGGCCGTAGAACAGCCCGCCGATCAGGCCGATGCGGTTCGGGACCAACTCCATCGCGTAGATCAGGATCGACGCGAACGCGCTCGCCATCACCAGGTTGATGAGCACGGTGAGAACGCCCGTCCAGAAGAAATCGGCGAAGGGGAGCAGCAGCGTCAGCGGCAAAGGCCCGAGCACCGATATCCAAATGATCCTGTAGCGGCCGATGCGGTCGCCGACCATGCCGCCAATCAGCGCCCCGATCGCCGACGACACCAGAAACACGAACAGCATCAGCTGCGACACCGGAATCGTCACATCGAAGTGGTCGATGAGGTAGAAGGTGTAGAACGAGCGAAAGCTCTCCAGGTACGAGTTCTTCGAGAACATCAGGAGGGTGAGGATGCTCAGCCCCACGATCACCGTGCGCGCCGGGTACCTCCCTGCATTCGCACCCAGTTGCGACTTCGCCGCCGAGATGCGCGCGACGATCACCTTGTGCTGCCGCGCCGTCCACGTCATCAGCAGCACCGCGGCGACCGCCGCGAGCGCGAACCACGCGATGCTCGACTGACCCCGCGGCACGACCACCAGCGCGGCGATCAGTGGCCCGAGCGATCCGCCCGCCTGGCCGCCGACCTGGAAGATCCCCTGGCCGAGCCCCTGCCTCGCGCCGGCGCCGTTGCGGATCATGCGGGTCGCCTCCGGGTGAAAGATCGACGACCCGATCCCCACACACGCGGCAGACAGAAGGATGATGCCGTAGCTCGACGCGAACGCCAGCCCCAGCACCCCGGCCAACGAGAACAGCATGCCGACTACCGACGCGTACGGCATGGGATGCCTGTCGGTCACAAACCCGACGGCTGGCTGCAGCAGCGACCCCGCGATCTGAAACGTGAGGGTGATCAACCCGATCTGGATGAAGTCCAGGCCGTACTCCGCCTTGATGAGCGGGTACAGGGCCGGGATCAGCGACTGGATGAAATCGTTGAGCGAATGGGTGAGCCCCACCACGACCAGCAGAGGGAGGTACGTCTGAAGCGGCGGCCTCACCCGGTCTTGCACATTCGCCACGTGCTCCAGCTCCGATCCTCAGACATCGAGGCGGCGCTGCCTGCGAACTTCTTCGGTGCCCACGGTACTCCTGCGATCCTCGGCCAGATGACCATTGCCAAGGTCAGGTCGGCGAGCGGTCGCCAACCGATATATGAATTCGAGTCGCTTTCCAGTACCTCAGCGCATGAACCAAGCCGTGAAGTCAACAATCTTGATCGCTGCCATCGCCGCCTCTCTTGTCGGGTGTGCGAGCGGGCCCGTCCAGGTGGCGGAGCCGCCTGCTACGCCGACCCCGACCCCGACGATCGAGGCGGCGCCCGAGGGAACGCGGGACAACCCATTCCCCGTAGGGACAGCGGCGAAACACAGCGAGGCATCCGTGTGGACATACTCAGTTGGGGATACGGACATAGATGCATGGCCAGAGATCACCGCTGCAAACGAGTTCACTGCGCCAGCAGACGCTGGAAACGCATACGTCACACGTGTTACCTCTCGGAGAGGTGACTGGTCAGTGGAGCACCGTGGTGAACCCACGCCGTAACATGGGCCCGCAAACCATCCACGGCATCACAGCAGCAATGGCTGGCCGCGCACCCGCTCGCGGCCGAAGCCCCAGAAGTTAAAGCCCGACCTGTCACGAGCGCGACGAACGGCTCACGAGTGGTCCGCCGAGACCGCGGAGGGGGCGCTGTGGCGGGAGCCAAGCCTGCCGCTCCCCACAATATTTTTGCTGATCAGCGTAAAAATGCTTTCCTCCGAGGAATGGGCTATGGTCAGGGGAACACGCCAGCTCAAGAAGGGAAGCGTGAATCTCATGCCGGAGAAAGCGCCTCGCGGAGGAAACGCGAAGAAGGAACCGAAGCTCACACTGAAACAGAAGCGCGAGGCCAAGCGCGACACTGTTCATGAGCGGATGGCGTTCGCGAAACCGCGCAAGAACGCCCGCTAGCGGGCCAGCATAGGTGCGGGGGCTCCGCGCCCCCGCACCTAGCGCGCTCCATGGGCGCGCTCGAACCATTCGCCTCATTTCGACGCGCTTCGGCGACACTTCCGCCGTGTATGCCACGCACGGTATTGCTTCTTCTCATTGCCTGAAAGGGGGTATGAAATGCGCCCGCGCTATTGCACCCCTGCGGGATCGAACGAAGCGCGTGAGCCGACAATCCGAGGTACCACCGCGATTGTCGAGTCGGATGTCTCATCTACCTGCAATCCGCGTCAGATACGCCGAGTAGTGGTGCAACACGCGCGCACCTTTGAGCTTCTGTGCGCGAGCCACCCGCATCTGCGTCGCCTTGTTCTCATCCTCAGGGGCACCGACGGATCGAGAAGAGACGAGATTCTCGATGACTGTGCGGACGCCAGCGAGCGCATCCAGAGCTGGATTGAGCAGCGATGCGCGATCTTCAGCAACGTGCTGATCGTGATTGTCGATGAGGGCACCGATGAAGAATTCCTCGCACGATGGATCACCGACCTCACGTCCCGGCCGCTCAGTCCTCTGGCGGCCGTCGCGTTAGCGTCGTCAGACCTCCCCCAGCGAAACGTCACCCAGTCGGTAGCGGGGGTCTATCTATGAGCGCCGCCTCTGACCTTCGTGAGGCACCGATGCGTTTGTCGACACCGCGCGTGTGGGTCGTGACAGAAACCACCGCTCCCCTGCGCTATGGCTGGGACGGGAAGCGCCTGATCGTCGCCCGCCCTGGAACCCCCTCAGTGCATCGACGGTTACTCTGGTTGGATCGCAACCTGCCGCTCATAGCTGGGGTTGCCCTCCTTGTCGTGCTGCTCACGTTTCGCCCTCAAGCGCCGAGCGTCGGCATCATCCTCGCGATAATTCCCATCCTTGCGGGGATCATTGCCGTGCGTCGCTCGACGCAACTGTTGCGGGCTGACTTGCGCATTTTGACCGTTGCGAGCGTCGACGTCGACAACTCGCAGGAAGGAACGAGCTCACGGAGGCTCTTCAGGGAGTGCGTCGATGAGCTCCGCGCCATGGATCGAGATTTTCGACGAAATCGGATTACGCCAGTCGAGTTTGAACGTCGTTGGCACGACGTGTACGAGGCCCTCCCGAGCCATCGCTTGAGGAAATGAAACCCAGATCCTAAGCTAGAAGTTTACCCTTCCAACCGCTGCCTCAGCAGCGAATGACCGACCATGGGGATCACAATGAGCCACACAGCGTCCGACACCATCTGGCTGACTCGTTCCGCGCGCGATCGGCTTGAAGCGGAATTGGCGGAACTGACCAGAGCGGGCGCTCCGACTCCTCCCGTCGAAGGGCGAATTCGGGAGATCCTTGCGATACTCAAGCGCAGCGAGGTGGGGGACAAGCCGGACGACGGGCTCGTCGAAGCGGGAATGACAGTCACTGTCCTATTCGAGGGCGACCGCGAGCCGACCACCTTCCTGCTCGCGCACCGAGGCGTCACGGAGGGCGACCCCGTCCCAGTGGGCGATGTCTACTCCCCACAGTCGCCCCTCGGCTCCGCAATCATCAACAAGTACCCCGGAGAAAGCTTTCGCTATACGACGCCTAGGGGAAGTGAAGTTCGGGGCGAAGTCGTATCCGCAACTCCTTTCAGGGAAGGCACCTAGGCAAGTCCTTCGTCGTGCCTTAGGCCGGACTGGTCACGCGATCGGCACCGGGTCTGCGTTCGTGGCGCGATCGCGCCTGATGGCTCGCCCTAGAGCAAGAAACAGCAGCACGAGGCCGGCGGTCAGGAGCATGTGGCCGATACCGGCGATCCCGGCGATCATCTTGGTGGATTCTTCACCCAGCACGGTGAGGCTGCCGTGCCAGATCAGCATTGCGGCCGTGATGACGACGCCGGCGTTGTAGAGCCAGAAGAACCAAGCGAACAGTTTGCTGCGCGAGAGGGCGAACGCCTTTTCGAGCACGAGCACGATCAGGAGGATGATGAATCCGAGGGTCAGAAGGTGCGAGTGTGCGAGCCCGAGCTGGGTGAACTGCCCCTCGGGAAAGTCGTTGAGTTTGGTGAACTCTCGGTAGAAGAGTCCCGAGAGCACTCCGACGACCATGTAGGTGAATGAGGTGTAGAACAGGCGGCGCATGATGTTCCTTTCGAGTCACCCCCAGCATTGCGATGACAGCGGAAGCGTGGATCATCCGAACGATTGAGATCGTGAGCCTCTAGAGGATGCCGCTCTCACGGGCTGCTGCGACCGCCCGGGACCGACTGTCCGCACCGAGCTTGTCGAAGACGTGCACGAGGTGGGTCTTGACCGTGGCTTCGGTGACGAACAGGGTCTTGGCGATCTCCCGGTTGGATGCTCCGGTATCGAGCAGCCGCAGAACCTCAAGTTCACGCTCGGTGAGCTTCACCCGTGGGGCTCTCATGACCTCGACAACGCGCGCAGTCAGCTCGGAGGAGAGCACCGTGTGCCCGGTGGCCGCTCGGCGGATTGCTGCGGCGATCGTTTCGGGTTCGACATCTTTGAGGAGGTAGCCGGCCGCGCCGGCCTCGATCGCCCCGAGGATTTCGGCGTCACGGTCGAACGTGGTCAGGATGATCACCGCAGGAGGCTGGTCGAGGGCCCGAAGTGCGGCGGTGGTCTGGATGCCATCCATGCCCTCCCCTAACCGCAAGTCGCAGAGCACGACGTCCGGGTGCAAGTGCTGGCTCAGAGCAACGGCCTCCTCGCCGGTGGCAGCTTCGCCGACAACCTCCACGTCCGTTCGACCCACGAACAGAGAACGCAGGCCAGCACGCACGATCGGATGATCGTCGACGAGCAGCACGCGATCAGCGGTCATGCGTTATCTCCGGTGTTCGTCAGCGGGATCGATGCCGACAGTGCCGTGCCCTCGCCTGGGGTGCTTTCCACGTCGAGTCCGCCGCCAAGTTCGCGTAGCCGTGCTTTCATCGCTCGCAGCCCGTACCCGGCGTCATCTCGGCGTGATCGCTTCGCCCAGTGCCTCACGTCGAATCCAACCCCATCGTCGACTACATCGAGCCGAACCGAGTCGTCGGCGTCGATGAGGTTGACCACAACTCGGTCGGCGTTCGAGTGGGCACGTACGTTCGCCAGCGCCGACTGCGCGGTACGCAGCAACGCGACTTCCGCGGCGACGGGTAGCGCGGGAAACGACTCGTCGACGTGGAGCTCAATGTGAACGCCGGTCTCGTCCTGCATCTTGGACAGCATTCGCCGCAGCGCCTCGCCCAGAGCCGAGCCCTCCAGCTCGGCCGGCATCATCGCGTTCACGATCCGCCGAGTAGCCACGAGTCCTTCCTGGGCGAGTTCTTGGATCTGGTGCAGCGCCTGATCGCGAGACCCCGATCCAGAGACCTGAGCAGCCCGGGAGATCATGCCGATTGACGACAGGCTCTGGGCGACGGTGTCGTGAATGTCGCGGGATAGCCGCGTTCTCTCGACGCCGGCTCCTGTCTCCCGTTGGGTGCGGGCGAGTTCATCCTGCAGCTGCGCCATCTCCTGCTGGGCTGCCACGAGGGATGCAATGAGTCGCCGACGCTCCTGCCCGTCCCTGACGAGTTCAAGGTAGCCGCGAGAGATACCGAGGGCGAAGACGCCACCAACCAGCGGGCCGATCACGTTCGCGTATGTCGTTGTGCCCGTGTGAAACACCGGTGCGGCTATCACCGCGACGAGGATGATGATGCTGAACAGGGCTCCCCAGGGCATCCGGAGAATGAAGCCGGCGAGCAGCCAGAGGGGAAACGCCAACCACACAAACTCCGGCGACACCGCGACCGTGCCCACCCAGATCAAGGCCAGGCCCGCCAGCCACCATGTTCCCAGCGCCGAATCCCGCGTGCGTTCCGCGACGAGCAGCCCTCCGAAGTACCAGCCCGCGAACACGAGCGACATGGCGATCACCCAGGGAATCGGGATTCCGTCCGCCACGGCGCGGACGGAACCGATCACAAGCAGAACAACCGTGATGGCTACCTGGCCGACTCGGATCGACCAGATTAGCCCCTGCCACGTGCGCGGCGCGCGGGCATCGGGCGCATCATCCAGCGCCAGGGAGTGAAACCGCATGTCCGGCATCTGTTGATTCTTCCCTGTCCGCTCCGTGTCCGCTTGCTGAGGGGCCACCCGATCGTCGGGGCCACCAGATGGCGTCGCCAATGACAGAGAACATGGCGGGAACCACGAGCGTGCGAACGACAAGGGTGTCGACAAGCACTCCGACACCCACGATTAGTCCTATCTGGCCAAGGGTGACCAGCGGCAGGAGACCGAGCGCCGCGAACACGCCAGCGAGCACGACCCCCGCGCTCGTGATCACGCCGCCGGTCGAGGAGAGCGCGTGCACCATGCCGAACCGGGTGCCAACTGCCGTCGCTTCCGTGCGAGCACGATGCACGAGGAAGATCGTGTAGTCCACTCCCAGCGCGACAAGAAAGAGGAACGCCAGCAGCGGCACCTGCAGATCCAAGGCATCCCACCCGAACAACACCCGACTCAACCAAGCCCCCGCGCCGATGGCCGCGATGGCGCTCAGCGCGTTCACCAGAAGGAGCAGCACCGGTGCGAGCACTGCTCGCAGCAACACCATCAAGACAAACAAGGTCACCAGCAGCACGAGCGGTGCGACAAGGATGAGGTCCCGCACATTGCCGTCCCGCGCATCCACCTCGGCCGCTCCCTGCCCGCCGACCAGCGCCTGGCCGTTCGTTACTCCATGTACTGCGTCACGCAGGTCCGCCACGAGCGCTCGACTCTCGGCGGTGCCCGGCCCGGGTTCTCCCGTGACGACCAGCTTCACGAGAGACCCATCGATGCTTTCTCCGGCGTCCCTCACGGTCAGGACATGATCAACACCTTCCGCAGCGTCCATCACCGCCTGCTGTGCGCGACTGTCAGCGATAACCACGAGGGGCTGGGCTTGTCCTGGAGGGAAATGCTCGCCGAGCACCTCGAGGCCAGCGGCGGATTCTGACTGCACGCGGAACTTCTCGACCTGCGTCAGCCCTACGGATGCCCCGAGCAGGCCGGTCGCCATGACCGCCAGCAGCGCCATGCCCGATATCAGCGGAAGCCACGGTCGGCGCACCACTCCCCGCGCGACCGAGCGCCACACGCGCCCCTGGCTGGTCGCGTGCCCGGGTCGCGGCACGAACGGCCAGAACACTCCGCGACCGCACACCGCCAGCAACGGGGGAAGCAGCAGCAGAACGGCGGCCAACGCGATCACCAGGCCAGCTGCCGACGCGATCCCGAGCCCCCGGGTTCCGGGGATGACAGCCAGCACCAATGTCAGCAGTGAAGCGACGACGGTAACGTTCGACGCGACGATCGCGGGAACCGTCGCCCGCCAAGCGTTCGCCAACGCCACGCGGTGATCGTCGACTCGGTGCAGCTCCTCGCGATATCTCGAGATCAACAGCAACGCGTAGTTGGTTCCCGCTCCGAACACGAGCACGCTCACAATCCCGGTGTCGAACTGCAGGTGCAGCGCGTTCCCGATTGCTGCGGTCACCTTTCCCGCGAGTTGGTCGGCGAGCGCGACAACCGTCAGAGGGATCAGCCACAGCACGGGCGACCGATAGTTGAAGATGAGCAGCAGGGCGACGATCCCGATCGTCACCAGCAACAGGGTCAGGTCCGCCCCGTCGAACGCTGCGGCGACGTCCA